>JBEHWO010000048.1:0-25369 GCA_040217695.1 Vulcanimicrobiota bacterium
TTCGTCATGCCTGCCTGTTTTTCATCTTTCGTGATGCCTGACTGTTTTTCATCTTTCGTCATGCCTGTTTGTTTTTCATCTTTCGTCATGCCTGCCTGTTTTTCATCTTTCGTCATGCCTGCTTCTTTTTCATCTTTCGTCATGCCTGCCAATATTTCTTCCGATGTTAATCCAGATATTTGTTCTTCTTTTGTAGCGATAGAATCTTCACTTATAGTTTCAGAAAATTTTCTTTCTTCTTCTACAGTTTTTTCTATATTTCTATTTGTATTTTGCTTTTCATTGCCGGCGGGTTCATTTGTTGATATTTTTGTCTCCTGACGATCAACCTTATTGTCGGCCGGAGAAGTTTGCATATCTTTTTGTGGGAATTGATCTGAAGGCTGAGTCTGAGTATTTGTTTTTACCGTTAGAGGCTGTGCAGAAGTTTGTTCTTCCGGTAATTGAGACCGGATAGCCGGGGTTGATGACTGATTCTGACTGTCAGGCCGGGTTTGTTCTGGCTGTGCCTGAACTTTTGGTTGTTCTGATGCAGTTTGAACTTTTGGTTGTTCTGATGCAGTCTGTCCTGTTTGAATTTTCTGTTTGTATTCTGCATGAACCTCTCCAGGGTATTTTGTATCTGGCAATACTGAAGATTCCGGTCGGGGATATATCTGATTTTGTCCAGGTTTCACGGAAGCATTAGATGACCCATACTCCGTATCTTTATTTGTTATGCTCTGGCCGCTGCCGGGCTTTTCTGTGAAGAATGTCACTACCTCTGAAGAGTGTTTATCAGATTGTTGAGTAAAAATTGCCGTGGGTTTTGAAGAACCGGTAACGGGAATTTCTCCTCCTGAAGATGTTACCTGAGGTTTAACCGGATTCTCATTATGGGTTTTGGCCAGGGCCCCAAAAAAATCTTTCTTAATTCCCAGTGTTTCATCTATATTACCACCGGTATTTTTATTTAAATCTTCTGCTATCTCTTCAGCTGTTTTATTCTGATTATTTTTCATAAGATTATCCATCATACTTTTTTTCTGCTGAACCTGATTTTGCATAGATTTAATTTCTGTGAACTCTTTCTTTACTTTGTCCGGGTCTATATTACCTCCGGGACTGAGAAAATCAACAATATTATGTATTTTATTATGTATACCGGCTATAGCCTCATTCCCCTCTGCCCAGATTTCATCCTGCCTGTTTCCATCCTGTTCCATTCGCTCCAGAATGGCATATAGAGAAGGATTATCTTCTTTTAGTTTTGCTCGTTCCTCCTGCCCTCCATGAAATTTTCTGACACCTTCCGCAAAATATTCTTCTTTATCCTGAAGTGCTATACTATCCAGTTGCCCATCAGGTGTACCGGCATATTGTTTGTTATACTTTTCATACTCTTTTTCTATTACTGACTGCTCCTCTTTAGAAAGCCCTTCCCATAACTTATGCCCTCCTTCATGGGCAATTACACCTTTTTGAGAATTATTTGCAATAACTATTCTGTTACCCTCTATAAAACCTTTGGCTTCCTTTATGCCTCCGGCTTTCTCCATATCATCTGTTGTACTTATAATAACATTTTGTCCGCCTGCTTCTTTCCTGGAAGACATAGATATTAATGCCGGTAATGAAAAGGTATTGCTGAGTTCTTCTGTAGCTGTCATCTGTTTGATTTTATTAAGGTTACGACTTAAAGCCGGATCCCCTGCATACATATTATCTATGGCACTGGCTTTTTCTTTTTCCTCATCAGTCATGTTTTCATGTAGAATATCCGCTGCCAGACCGCAGGACTGTTCAATCTTATCCAGATTTTTCCTGTCTTTTATTGATTGATTCTGGACTTCCATATATTTATTTTCAAAATCAATATGTTGCTGTATACGTGTTATTTTATTGTTTTCAATAGCTTTTATTTCCTTTTCTAATCTTATATATTCCTGTGAACCGGGTGAGAAGTTAGCCTGGTTATTTAACAGTTTTTTACGTCTGTTCTGTAATGCATCAATATCATTTTTATAGTCTTTATCTTCATTTACTTTATTCTGATTCCATTTCAAGACATTCTTCCCAGATTTATCACATGCACTTTCTGCTTCTGATAATGATTTACGTGCTTCTTCCGGTAACAATGCTCTTGCCTTATTTTTTTCTGCTTCTGCATTTTCTAAAGCTTGATTTTGTTGATTTTTTAATTTACTGGCTGTATTTTCATATTTTTCTATTAATTTATTTAAGTATTCGGTGGGTTTTTTCCCTTTTTGCTCCTGTTCAGATTTGATTGTTTTAAGCTGTGCCAGATCCGAATTTATGGAAGAAATATGTGATTCCAGTTTTAACGCATCTTTCATATATCCATCATATTTTGCTTTATGTTCTTTAAAATACAGGGCAGATACTTCATCCATTTGTTTTATCAGGTCTGAAGCATTGATAATTTTATCCTTTTTATCTTTCATCTCCCCATTTTCAGTTTCTTTTTTACCAGTTTCAGATGTTTTAACATCGGTCTCTATGGTTTTATCTTTTTTATCAATTTCAGATGTTTTAACATCGGACTTTATGGTTTTATCTTTTTTATCAATTTCAGATGTTTTAACACCGGTCTCTATGGTTTTATCTTTTTTATTTTTCACATCGCCCTTTTCAGTTTCTTTTTTATCAAATTCGGATGTTTTACTGACTTTCTGAGCACCTGTAAGATATTTTCTTAAAATTTTCTCATTTTCTCCCGCTATGAGCCGGTCTTTTCCTTCAGAATTTTTCCCTGACAGAAATTTTTCTTTTTTTCTGTTCATTAATTCTTTCATTTGTTTATAGCTTAATTCGCTGCTTTCAAGTTTCCTTGTCCTGAAATTTTCATGACTTCTGTGAAAATTCTTCTGAATTTCGTCAATTCTGACCAGTTTTATTCCATTTTTTGAATCTCTCGATGGATTCTGTGCCACATTATGTTTCTCTAAAAAATTACTCACTTCAGCTCTGTCCAATTTTCTGGTGACTCCCCTTCTGTTCTGCTGTGTCCTGAGTTCAGTAATTAATGATTCTTCATGTTTCTCTTTAAAACATGCATCCAGTTTATGTCCATCTGGGAATGATTTTTCCTGAGTGTCTTTAAAACACGAGTCCAGCTTATGACTTGATAATGATTTTTTCTGTTTATCTTCAAAGCAGAAATCTAATTTATACTCATCTGTCAGTGGCTTTTCTTTCAGGGGAAGTTTATCTAATTCCGATATGTTTAATTCTCTTGTTCCTCGTCCGGTATCTTTACCTGCAGGCAGAACAGAAGGTGTCCTTACCAGTTTTGAAGCGGGAGAAAAAGATTTTGCATGAGCTCTTCCTGTTCCGGATATGTCAGAACATGATCTCTCTTTATCTGATATTTCATTTTCAGAAGTTTTTTCTCTGTTTTTTTTACTTCTTATATATTCCAGGAATTCTTTTCTGCCTTTTTCTTTATGACTGAAAAGATAGCTCTGCTCTTTCTCTTTATGTTTTAAATAACGGGACTTACCTGAACCAGGCCGTTTCATCTGAGATGTTTCACGTGAAACTTTTTCTTCATCTCCCGTATTATGGCTGTCATCTCTGTCCCTGATATCTTCCGATTTATTTTTTAAATTTCCTGTAATAAGATTTGCCAGTAATCCCTGTTCTCTTGTAAAGGGACTGCTGGCAATGGGATTGGGTGGCACTGAAAAATTTGAATAGGACTTTTTTTGTAGTAATAATTCTCTTAGATTTAAGGGTTTTGTAGCGTTGTTCTTTTCGTCTGTTACTTCTCCCTGATTATGGTCTGATTTAGATGGAGATTTTTTCTCCGGTACCTGAACATTTTCTTCAATCAGATTTGTTTTGTAATTCTTCTTTTCTCTTTTTCCATGAGTAAGAGAAGTGCGGTTTTTTTTCTCTTTTTCTATAAGGGAATGTTCTTTTTCTTCTCTGTTTTCTTCCTGTCTTTCAATTATCTGGCCTTCTACGAGAAGTTTTTCTTTAGAAATATTTTTTATATGATATGAGCTATAAATTGGTCCTGATAAAGTGTGGTTTTCTCCTGTTATCATAAGCGTCACCCTTGTGAACAAATATTTTTAAAAATATCTTAGGGGTTGTCAAGAAATAACCCAATCATATTTACGTCTATATCGTGACGCGTTACGCGTCACGCGAGGATGATAACCGTTCTAACAATTTGCCAAGGTTATTTTCTTACAGTCCCTTACTATAATTATCACTTCATTCTGTCAAAAAGTAAAGATACTATAACATGAAACCCGAAACCTGATTTGATAAAAGGGCTTTTTATAAAGCTTTGATTTAAGTCTTATATAAAATGGTCAGAATCGAATTATAATATTATTATTGGATTACTGCCCGGCCGGTAGAATATATTCTTTTAAAATTGCAAAAAAATCTTCTTTTTTGATTTTTATATGTCCCCCTGAAAGCCCGGGATCTGTGGAAGCCAGCTCTCTTGGAGGCCCACCGCCGGAAGCATCCTCCTGATCTCCCCAGGGATTTCGTAGATATACATATTCATTATCTATATTTTCTATCAGCAGTGCATGACCTCCGGAACCCCATTGGATACCTGCAGGGACAGGGTTACCA
This sequence comes from Vulcanimicrobiota bacterium, assembly GCA_040217695.1. Classification (GTDB taxonomy): domain Bacteria; phylum Vulcanimicrobiota; class SpSt-956; order SpSt-956; family JAKJGF01; genus CALARM01. The sequence goes on from JBEHWO010000048.1 coordinate 4,600, forward strand.
TTGTTCAGAGCTTCTGTTACCTGTTGTTCAAATAAATTCCTGTTAAGAGTATTGTCGGCAATTAAACCTGTTTCCTCATCTGTAAATCCATAACCTTTTAACTTATTATACAACTCCCAGCGAGTCAATTTACTGCCATCAATTAATCGTGATAAAATATCCAATTTTTCATCAGATATTTTACCATGCAGATTTTTTATATTATTATTAGTAATTTCGAATGGTCCTACGGTTTCGCTATCATAAGGCAATATTGCATCCATAGCCTTTTCCAGTTCTTTGCCGCCTAAGCCGCCTCCCACGTTTGAACTGGTATTTCCTGTGTAGTTTGTATCATCTGAATTTACATAATTTTTATATTGAATGGCATCATTGCCGTATTCCATCATACTGGCCTGATAGATTCTGTCTAAAGAACTTCTGTGACTGCCGTCATCTTCTATAAGTCCCTCATCTCTGAACAGATTGTCACCATTATAAAGCTCTACCTTGCCTGTTTTACCGGTAAGCCCTGCTGCGGTTTTTATATAGTCTGCAGGATAATTTTTCGCATGGAGATATTCCAGTGTTGTTACAGGGCATGTGCCTTTGCTCCTCTGGCAGATACTATCAGGTCTTGCAAGATTTTGAAGAGTTGTATCAAATATCTCACTGCCATTAAGACCATCGGCAAATTCCTGATGCTCAAAGGTCAAGAGCCTGTCAAGAACAGTGTAACCATCTCTGTCTTTTTTCTGAAGGGTACCGTCTTTCAGCAGTTTTATCAGATTATCGACGCTGGCATTGGCAGGAAGTTCAGAATCCATTATGGTAAGACCTGAAGAACAGATTTGTTCCGCCAGAACCATAAATGCTTTCCTGTCTTCCGGTTCCAGAGAAGCAAGTGCATCTGAAGCTCCTGATTTTGTTATCTGATCCATTACAGATTTTTCTTTTTCCTCAGGAGTCATTTGATTGTTTTCTGTATGTTCCTTTACAGACCATTGATAAATCTGGCTGGCCGTCAGATTTATAGAATAATTGTTTAATATGGATTTACTGTCCAGAACTTCTCCGTTTTCAAGTGTGACCTGCCCATTTTCTCCTGTCAGACCTGACATAATCCTTATATATTCAGAAGGGTTATTTTTTATATTATTTTGTTCAAGAGTCGGAACAGCGGCTTTACCTCCTATAGTATCAGGCTCTGCTATATTATGAAGAACTTCATTGAAGATTTTTGCTCCGTCAATTCCTTCTGCAAAGGCCTGTTCCTGGAAAGTTAACAGGTTGTCCAGCAGTGTTTTACCTTCACTGTCTTTGTCTGTAAGCGTTTTTACCCCTTTCCTGAGGAGGGATAAATAATCTAAATTTATTTGCGGTAACATGGTTGAATCCATAATGTCCAGTCCGGGTTTTTTATAGGTTTTTTCTATAAGAGATAATAATTTTTCCCTGTCTTCTTCTGATAACCTGCCGAATATATTTCTCAAGGTTTCATGCTTATTTATTATATTCTCTATATCTTTTTTCTTTTCTTCTCTTGAAGGTTTTTTCGTTTCCTTGTAATCATTTATACTGGATTTGTAAATAGTACTTATATCAGGCATCAGGAAAGGTATTTTTCCGTCTTTTAATTTATAGTCATGTATCTTTAAGATTTCGCCGTTTTGAAGTTTTACCTCTCCTGTTTCTCCTGTAAGACCTGCTATAATTCTGGCATATTCTGACGGATTATTTTTAATATTGCTTTCCTCGAGTTTATCTTCTGCCGTTACCGTATTACCGGTTTTACCTTCAGACGAATTAACCGAGCCTATTCTGAAAAGAAGCTGATTTAATATTGACTTCCCGCCAAAACCTTCTGCAAAAGTCTGCTGTCCGAGGTCCGAAAGGTTATCCAGAAGAGTTTTATTATTACTGTCTTTGTCCTGAAGTTTACCTTCGGACATAAGTTTTGTAAGAATAGTGTTTCCAATTGTAAAACCGGGAGGTCCCAGCCCTGACTCTTTTTGATATAATTGCTCCGATAAATTCATGAACTTTTCCTGTTCTTCCTGACTGATTGCCTGATAAGCCTTCCATAATCTATCATCGCTCTGCAGTTGTTCGGTTATATTATTACGTACTTCTTTGGAAGACAGAACGGTTTTCTCAGGTTTTTTACTCATTTCAGATAAGTCTTCAGCAGGTATAATAAGTCCTAATTTCTCAAGTATTCCATTTTTTTCGTCAAGAAAACCGTTGTGTATATTTTTTGCAGCCTTACCTGTTTTTTCCCATGAACTGAAGTCAGTTGCAGGAGGCCTGGGCTCAGATGGCATCCTGGATTTTTCTATTTCCTCTTTTGGAGTTATATTCCTATGAGAGGTAGTTTCTGATAGTTGTAATTTATGTTTTCCAATGTTATCTATCATAATATAAAGGCCCCCTTTTTTATAATTTAAAGGTATAGGAAATTTCATTTTTAATTGCGTAAAATAAAGATTTAGATAAAAATTAAGTAAAGGCAGTTTATCTAAATAATTTAAAGGTATCGAAAATTTCATTTTTGATGCCGCAAAATATGACAATTATGTAAAAATAACTTATTTGAATAATTTATTGTTATATATATAATTTATAAGAAAATTATATAATAAAAATTTAATTCAGTCAAGATTGCTGTTCCGGTTACGTGAGTATAAATAATACAATAATCCCCTGTGACAGGCCATTTAGAGCCATCCGAAAAAAATCTGTATCATGTGTAGATTGAGATTTTTGTTCCCGTCACGCGTCACGATAATACAGAATAGATATGGCTGAAGTCGTAAAATTTTTTCTGTTTGATTATGGAAGGATTTTTTTATTATGACGTTGAATGTTGAATTATCTGTTGAAAGGGGGAAACTTTATGTTTTATGCCGGTAATTTTTCCGGTTCTGATGATAATCCTGAAAAGATAGGTCCGTCTAAAACACTGCAGATATTAATGTTATTTGCCCATAAGTTTTTGTATCCTGAATTTTATAGTGATTATGATATAACGGAAGAACACTACGAAAAACTTCTTGTTCTGCTTGAAGAAAAGATAAATCATGAGCTTGATAAAGTAGAACAGGAAAGGGAAGATGATGTGGACGATGATATGAAATCTCATGTAGAGGAACAGATTAACTGTCTTATGGACTCAGGTGAACTGTTTCTTGAAGCCATAGAAGAAATGAGACTCTACCTTGAAAGAGATGATGACGAAAAAGGGAAAGAAAATCTCCTCAGAGGTATCGAAATTGCGAGAAGAGCTGATAAAAAACTCATAAGGTCCATTGAAATATTTGAGGAATTGAGAGAAACTCATTAATAATATGAATAAAAATTATATTATGGGGAAAAAAATAAGAGAAGCAAGAGATAAAAAAGGTCTTAACCAGAAAGAATTTGCTGAAAAACTCAATGTTTCTCAGGCTTCAGTTTCAAAATATGAATCCGGTGAAAATATTCCCAGGATGAACAGGCTGAAGCAGATTGCCTCAATACTTGAACAGCCGCTTCATTATTTTCTGGAAGAAACCCCGGGCAGGGAAGAAGATGGTTCTCAAAAAAGAAAAAAGGAAATAATGAATGTCATTCAGGAATTCTGGGATGGCCTGGGAATAGACGGAAAAAGAGAAGCTGTTTTAGATGAACCTCTGATAAGATTCTGTATTTCCAGAATACAATCAGGTTTTTATGATACGAAAAAACAGGTGCAGATAATAAAATTACTTAACTTAATCGAAGAAATAACAAACGTTGCTGATGATGAATATTCTGTTTAGAGTCTTTCCGAAAAGCAATATTCATTTTTCTCTTTACGATCGTCTGTAACAGAAGAGATAAATAAATGAATTTTAGTAAAAAAGAATTTCTTGAGTTAATTGCAAAAACCTCCTTTTTACATGACCGGATAAATGGTTTTTTTGTGCCGGAAGAGGCCCGGAATGAAGAAGTCTCTGAAAGAAATCTTAATAAATGGAAAGAAATACTGGCAAAGGGAAAAGAAGAAATTTTTGAAAAGAGACTTTCCTTTGACAATCTGACCCCTGATACTGTCCGTTCATTGCTTGGACATGTTCGCATTGCCGATAAAAATAATCTTCCCGAATGGTGTGATATATTAGAAAAGATTATTAATCCGGAAAAAAAAATTACCCCGGAACAGATCACTTCACGAAAAGAGCCTGTTGGAAGGTTTATTTTTTCGGACAATCCTGTGCCATTCGAGGAAGCCTTTATACCTTTTATACAGGTTGCAAGAGATGAAGCGATTAAAAAATCGGGGGAAAGCTATAAACTTGCAGATGAAGGAGTCCATGCTATGTTTGAACACCATCTGCTTAATTCTCTTGCCTGTCTGTGTTTAAAGGCGATACACCTTGAGTTTTCCCTGTTTCTTTTAAACAGTAAGGCCCCTTTTGAGAGCTTTATTGACCGGATTACAGACACACAGGATTCCGAATTTTATTCTGAATTTATAAGAGAACTGCTGAATAGTTCTTTTATTGATTTTTTTAATGAGTATCCTGTCCTTGCCCGTCTGGTGTCTGTACATATAAAGCTCTGGGCAGAATCCATATCCGAGTTTTTCCTGAGGCTTCATGAGGACTTATCTGAAATTTCGAGAGTTTTTCAAAAAGGAAAAATAGTCGGAAAAGCTATAAGTGTAAAACCGTCTCTTTCCGACAGGCATAAAGGAGGACGTACTGTAATAGCCGTTACTTTTGAATCAGGTCTGCGCCTCATCTATAAGCCAAGAGACCTTTCCCTGGAAGAGACTTATTTCAGATTACTTTCCTGGTTTAATGAAAATGGTATGTCACTGAAATTTAAAACCATTAAAATACTTAATCGTAAGAATTATGGATGGTCAGAGTTTGTAGAATATTTACCCTGTAAAAATGATGAAGAAGGAAGAAATTATTACAGACGGGCAGGACAGCTTTTATGTTTGCTCTATGTTCTCGGATGTTCTGACTGTCATATGGAAAATATCATTGCCAGCGGAGAATATCCTGTAGTTGTGGATTTAGAGACACTCATGCTGCCACAGGCAAGATTGTTTGAAGATAAAAAATATGAGAAAAGGCTAAGCTTTCTTGTGAGCAGACACTTTTTCGATTCCGTTTTGCGAACGGGCCTGTTACCCAGATGGCAATTCGGGCCGGATAAAAAAACTTATGATATAAGCGGCCTTGGCAGTATTGGCGAACAGGAAATGCTTTTTAAAAAAACAATCTGGAAAAATCTGAAAACAGACGGAATAAAAATTGAACATCAGTTCTATAAAATTAAAGAAGCATTGAATGTACCTGTTCTTGAAAATAAAAGTCTTACTCCTTTTTATTATAAAGATTATATTATTGAGGGTTTTAAAGATATCTATTCATATCTTATGACATATAGAGATGCCATTCTTGCGCCTGATAGTCCATTAAGCGATTTTTATAAAAAGAATATTCGTTTTGTTTTTCGTCCTACCAGAACCTATGGTATGCTTTTAAACCAGTCACTGGAACCTGATTTACTGAGAGATCCTGTTTTGTGGAGCATTAAGATTGATCTTCTTACAAGGGCCGTCAGTAAACCTGAGATTCGTGGTGATTACCTGTGGCCTCTTATCAAATCAGAGATATACAGCATGGAACAACTGGATATACCTTACATTACAACCTCTTCTGTAAGTAATGCTCTGAATGTACCGGATGGGAAAATAATAGAAGACTTTTTTGAAGAACCCGGGTATGACAGGGTTATAACTTGCTTGAAAGGACTCGGCCCTGAAGATATGGATAAACAGGTTGCTTTTATTTACGGTGCTTTATATGCAAGAAACAGAGGAAAATCGGAACCTGTATCAGTGGAATTTGATATGCTTCATGAACCTGCCTTACAGAGGGATTTTCTGGAACAGGCTCTTCTAATCGGAAAAGAGTTGAAGGAATATGCCATCTGTTTTGGGGATGAAGGATTGACATGGATAGGCTATGAATATTTTTCGCAGGCAGACAGATTTCAGTTGCAACCCCTTGGATATAACCTGTATAATGGTATCTGCGGTGTTTCCCTGTTCCTTTCTGCCCTTGAAATGGTTTCAGGGAAAGGGATGTTCAGAGAAACTGTTTTATCTGCATTAAAGCCGCTTTTTAAAGATCTTGATGATAAGATTATGTCAGAAGTGATTGCAAAGGAAATGGGTATAGGAGGTACATCAGGTCTTGCTTCTATTGTATATAGTCTTGTTTCTATAAGTCATTTCCTTGAAATGCCTGAAATTATGGACTATGCAGAACAGGCATCTTTGCTGATAAAAGATCAGGTGGAAAATGACGGCGCCTTTGATATTATTTATGGTTCAGCCGGCGCAATAAGCGGTCTGATTAAATTATATAATGCTACAAAAGATCAAAAAATATTGGATATTGCAAGAAAATGCGGAGACCATCTACTTGAGAATTTTAAAGAAACTTCGTCCGGATACAGAGCCTGGGCCACACTGGGAAACAGAATGATGGGTGGTTTCTCTCATGGTGTTGCCGGTATAACCTGTTCATTATTGAAGCTCTATTCTCTGACCGGTGAGATGAAATATATGGATGCAGTGAAAGAAGCAATACTATATGAAAACACACTTTTTTCCCCTGATTACGGTAACTGGCAGGATTTGCGGGTATCATCTGATAAACCGGAAAGAGAAAAATTTATGACTGCATGGTGTCAGGGCGCTCCCGGTATAGCTCTGGGGAGGATTGGATGCCTGTCTGTACTTGATACTGAAGAAATAAGAAAAGATATAGAGCAGGCACTGGATACAACTATTAAATGTCCTCTTCTGGAAAGGGATCATCTATGCTGTGGGAATTCAGGAATAGGTGACGTCCTTTTTACTTCAGGTTTGAAACTTCACAGAGCTGATTTAAAAGAAAAGGGTTTGCTCAGGGTATCTCAGGCATTATACAGGGCAAAACATAGAGGTGGTTTTAACTGCGGAATTGGAGGCCATTTTGATCCCGGTTTCTTTCAGGGTATATCAGGAGCAGGCTATGAACTTCTCCGTATGATAGAACCCGATATGATTCCCTGTGTACTGCTGCTGGAGTGAGCAGGTTGCATTGTTGGAAATTTATGATATAATTTTTATATCATAATATTACTGAGGTGAGCATAAATAATACATAATTGCTTTCGTGACGCGTTACGCGTCACGCGTTACGGGAGAGGAAGACCTTTATTATATGCTTATGCTCGGGTCAATAAGGAGGGTTATTTGATGTCAAAACCAGGAAAGCAGAATCTTTATAGTAAAATCATTGCCAGAGCAGTAAAGGATGAGGATTTTAAGAAGAGATTGGAGCAAAATCCAGAAGACACGATAAAGAAGGATTTCGGCCTTGAAATACCTGCAGGCATGAAAATTAAAGTCGTAGAAGACAGTGATACAGTGAAACACCTTTTAATACCAAAGATTGCACACAATGACATAAGTGAATTGACTGATACAGATTTAGAACTTGTGTCGGCTGCAGGGGCACCCCATACAGGACAACCGACAATAATGTGTGATACTGCCTGGCAGACATGCTGGGTCTGCAATCCATAATTATATGAGAAGCGCTTCTCATATAATTTAAAGGTATAGGAAATTTCATTTTTAATGGTCTAAAATAAAGCTTTAGATAAAAATTAATTAAAGGCAGTTTATCTAAATAATTTCTCAGGCAACTGCCGGTCAACAGATCGGCAGTTTTTATTCCGGATTCGAGTCTCTTATTGTGTTATTTATATGGTTTACGGCATTCAAGTAATTTCCGAGCCGCTCATAATCAGATGAAACTGTCATTTTTTGCTCGCCGGAATTTCTTAGGCTGTGTATCTTTTCAATAGATTTTATGAGTGCCTTCTTACCATGTGATTGAAGTAAAAGTGTTTGAGCCCATAGATCTGTATCAAGAGTTAATAAAGGATTATGGAAAGGATCCTCTGTCAATCTCTTTCTTACCGAAGGAGAGGCTATTAAATCAAAGAGGGGACTTTCAAGTATATTCCTGTTCATAACCTCTTCAGATATTTTTTTAATATCGGTTTCCCAGTTCTCAGCTTTAGTTTCTACTGTGGCTGAACCATCGCCATAGAAAGTTTTTCTTTCTATAATACTGTCATTGTCAAACCCTGTAGTGACTCTTGCCACACCTGAACCGGGCCAGCAGAAACATTGCTGTGTTGTGCCGTTACCCCAGTTTTTACACAGATAAGATGTACCGTCTCCATACTTCATTCCCAGTTTAAACCTGTCTTCACCGTAAGAAACTTCTGAAAGAACCGATGAATCAGGATATTTTACTGTTCTTCTTGTTTTATTATCTTCAAAGACTGTTACTTCTTCTCCTGTACCATCCTGATATTTATATAGCTTTTTCGTAACTTCTCCGGGTAATTCGAGTAAATCATAGGAATTCCCGTCACCGTAGGAAACCATCTGCCTTGTTGCCTTATTGTCATAATAATAGCATTTATTAACAGTTCCGTCTGTATATTCCTTCTTATATGCTATTACTTCATTTAAAGGCATCCATGCAAGACCGACTTTTTCTCCGTCAGAGTTTGTTTTTGTATTAATACCCCTTCCCGTGCCATGTACTATAGTTTTCTCTGTCATGGAAGGAGAACTGTAGTCTATCTGACATGCCATACCATCGAAAGTTGTAATACTGGCTTTTTTACCTGCAGAGGGATCATGTATTTCAATATGTCTCCTGCCATCGTCGTAGTCAATACCTATACGACTTATATTACCCTCGTCGAGTCTTGTATATTTCACACGATTTCCATTTTCTCCGGGGAAGGAACAGTGAACAAGGAACCTGTTTTTACCTCTGTATTTCCAGACATTTGTGTCTGTGTCATAATTTTTACTCTCTTCTATATATAGATCGCCACAGTTAAAAATATTACTTTCCAGAGATTTTCCTCTGGTTATATGAGAGAAATCAAAGGTTCCCGCTCTGTCTCTTATCTGTGTCTGTTTTATGTCGCTCTTTCCCCATTTTGTTACTGTTTCTACCAGTCCCTGGGAATAAATTCTTTCTCTTCTCTTAATTCCTTCTTTCTTCCATGATGTTCTGTTTTCTTCTACTATATTATCCCTTGATATACTCTCATTTAACCTGGTGGTAATAGAATGTATATCTAAAGGGAATTCAACAGAATCTCTGGCAAGTAACTCAAAAGAAGGGGATAATGTGGCAAGACTTAAAGAATGTTCAAGAGTATTGGTTTTATTACTTATATAATCCTTTGCCCATGACGGGGTGGTCTGAACCTTACAGCCTTCAGGAAGAGCAAATTTTTTATTGCACCACAGTGTATTTTCATCCAATTTCTTCATCTTTGATCTGCCATCTGACATTACTTTACTTTCACTGATAGCAGGTTGTTCTGTGCTTAATTCTACTTTATCTCTTACTACAATACCTGAAATTTCCTGTATTACTCCTCGTGACTTATTCTTTTCCTCTAATTTCTGTTTCTTTATAAGAGCCAGTCTGGTGAAATATGGTTCCATTTCATCATAGAGACCTCTTCTTAATTTCGCACATGACGGACAGAGAACCATATCAACATTCACCACAATCTGGCACATCTGACAGAGCCTTTTCAATTCAAGATTTGCATCCTGATGCACTTCTGTTGGGAAGGTAGCTACATAATCTGTTTTGTCCCATCCCATAACTGCTTCGGTTGCTTCCAGACTTTCCGGATCAAGGCGTTTTTTCCTGTTAGCTATCATCTCTTTTGTTATAAATGCACCTTTCTCCTGGAATGTCAATTTTTCAGCCACATTCTTTTTATCAAATAGATTTATTGCTTCACTTATCTGAGCATTAACCCTTCTGAAGATATTATCGGTGTTTATAAATTTTCCTGTATCAACCTGCTGGCCCATTATAGAGGAACCTTTTGCAGTTACCTGCTGTCCTGTTATGGAAGATTTTACCCTGTCCGATCCTGTTATGGAGGATTTTATCTTATCCACTTCTTTTGCAAGGGCCGGTTTGATTGATTCTACAATGTTTCCCAGCATTTTGAAGGCTTTCCCCAGAGTAGATAAAGTTCCGAATCCCTGAGCGACCTGTTCGGGCCTGATGTGTTCAGCATCAGCCTTTGTTTTTGTTCTCTGTACAGTTTCTGTTTTTATGTCAGTCTTTACTGCGCTGTCAGTCTTTGTCGCCACACCGCCTGAACCCTGTTTGTTCCAGTCCTGTATAAGATTCCTCTGAGTATCTACTGTACTTATCTTTCCTTTTTCCGTAATTTCCCTTGTTTTTATTTCCAGTATGTCCTGTTTTTTCGGGTCAAAGTCTTTAATGTTTTTTAATTCTCTCGGCACATTGACAAGTGAAGGTTTTTCAGGTGTTTCAACTGTTCTGCCCCATATGGGCATCCTTTTATTTTCTGTCTGAACTGCTTTATTTTCTTTCTTCTCCGACGATATTTCTTTCGATGATGTGCTCTGTCCTTCAGTCCTTATTCCTTCTATTCTGCCTGTCTGTTTGCCCTGTTCATTACTGCCTTCCGGTCTGAATTGCCTTCCTGATGTCTGAGAACCCTGATAGGAAACCTGTCCTGCGTAGCCTGATGACACTTCTTTCGTAATTCCGGGCTGATTGCTTCTGCTCTGGCCGCTGCCTGTATCGGCAGCAGATTTTGCCTGGCCTTCACCTGCAGATCTCTGGTAAGATGACGTTTCTGATTTTCCAGATACTGTACCGGCCCTGAGATTTTCTGTTCCCATGGTACCTGATGTATCTGATGTTTTTTGTAATCTCTGTTCCGATGATTGTATGAATTGAGGTGTTTGCCCCGTATTTCTGTCTGCCCTTTGACCGGTTCCCTGTGAGACAGTCTGTAATGGTTCCGATTTTTGCTGTGTTCCCGAAGACTGCTGTGCCGTAGAAACCTGCTGTGTTCCCGAAGACTGCTGTGACGTAGAAACCTGCTGTGTTCCCGAAGACTGCTGTGCCGTAGAACTCTGCCCCCCCGTGGAATGGTCTTTCCAGGAAAAGATATTTTCTTTCTGAGATAATGTGGAAGAAGTTGATGGTCTGGAGATAGTGATCCCTTGTTCTATATTTTCTGTCTGCTGTGTCCGGCTGTCTCTCCATGACGAACCTGTCTGCTGTGTGTCTCTCCAGGTAACATCCCCGCCTGTTTTACTGGAAACTGTTGAAATTTCCGGTGTAGAGTATGTAGAAGCCTGACCTGCCATGTTTTGTTTCAGATTCTGCTGTGACCCTGGCGTCTGTCCCTGTGGTGTGGGAACTGGCTGCTGCGTCGGACTGTCTTTCCATGCAACACCACCGCCTGGTTGAGCGGAAACGGCTGAAATTTGCGGTGTAGAGAATGTGGAAGCTTCTCCCTGTATATCCTGTTTTAGATTTTGCTGCGTCCCCGGAACCTGTGTACCTGGTTGCTGACTGAATGACGGGCCTGGCTGCTGTGTGCCTGATGTCTGTCCTGTCTGCTGTGTCTGAGACTGCTGTCCTGAAGAATTCTGCTGTGACGTCTGCTGTGTCTGAGACTGCTGTCCTGAAGGACTCTGCTGTGTACCCTGGCTCTGTATTTCCTGGTTCCCTGAAGAACTCTGCTGTGACGTCTGCTGTGTCTGAGACTGCTGTCCTGAAGGACTCTGCTGTGTACCCTGGCTCTGTATTTCCTGGTTCCCTGAAAAACTCTGCAGTGACGTCTGCTGTGTCTGAGACTGCTGTGTTTGACTGTCTTTTCCGGCAGACCCTGGCTGCTGTGATTGCTGAAGTTGATTGTCCTTCCATGTCATATCGCTGGCACTCTGCTGGGAGGGAGTGAATATTTGCGGTTTGGAGGCTGTAACAGCTTCATGTTGATTATTTTGTTGTGTCATGGAATTTACATGTGATTCCTGACCTGTCTGATGCTGGGTAAATGAAGAACCACTCTGTTGCGAACCTGTCTGCTGTGATTGCTGCCCGGAAGAAACCTGCTGACTGCCTGTCTGATTGGCCGAAATCACTTCTTTCTGGCCACTCTGTTGTCCTCCGGTGCTTTGCTGCTGAGATACTGAAGATTGATCCTGTGAGGTATTAGCGGTTTGAGATATTTGCGGAGCAGACCATGAAGGACGTCTGGGATCTGTCTGCTGCAGCGAAGATTCTGATCCTTGCTGTATCTGCTCTCCCTGTCCGGCCTGGGTAACTGCAGAAATATCTTTCTTGCTTCCCTGATTCTCTGCTGAAAAATCTTTCTGCCCTGTCTGCCGGGAAGGATTTCGGTCCACCGTCGTCTGCTGTGGCTGTCCTGTTTGACCTGTTTCATTACGAGCGATTTTCCCGTCTCCGGTAACGGTCTTCAGATTTTCACCGGCATTTTCCACTGAAATACGTGCAGTTCTGTTCCATTCTGTTGTAACGGGATCTTCCCTTTCAAATAGTTGCTTCACTTTTGTAACATCTGTTCCGGGCATTTCCTTCTGAATATCCTTATAGATATCACTGCCGTATCTCTGATTATAATCTCTCAGAATAGCCTCTCGTTCTGTTCTGGTTTTACCCTGAAGTATAGTTGATATTGCTCCTTCATCTTTTACAGTTCCGGTCATGGCATTATATAATTTTTCAGATGATGTTTCCTGGAGTTTGCTGTGTTTTCCTTCGTTAACGACAAAATAGTCTTTCTCTGTACCAAGAGTGGCGCCAATACGATCTTTAGGATTTTTATCCCAGTTATTTAAAATATCTGAAGTCTTTACCTGTACTGTTTCCCTGGTTTTTACTTCTTCTTTTTTCAGGGCGGATTTAAGCAGATCCGTATCACTGCTCTTCATGGTAAGAGAAAAATCTTCCAGTTTACCATGTTTATCCATTTCTTCCAGAAGTTTGAAGGTTCTCGGATCACTCTCTTTAAGTTTTTCCCTTTCAGGTCCTTTGAATTGATCTAATTTTTGAGAGAATTCCTGTTTTACTTCAAGGCTTTTCTGAATTTTTTCAAGATCTCCTTTGCCTGCAAGGTCCTGCACATAATTATATACTTCCGGCCTGGATTGTTTCAGTTCCTCCATTTTGGCGGAATCTCTGCAATTACTTATGGCCTCTGCAATTTCCCCTTCTGTACCTTTAAATTTACCTGCTGCAATATCTTCTTTTATTCTTTTTATTCCTTCATTACCGGATAAGGTAAGATTATTAAATTTCTCAGGCTCTTTTTCTTTCATATAATCCAGATATTTAACGGTTTCGGGATAGTTTTTCTCCATGTCCGCCCTTTTCTGCACGTCTTTATAACTTTCAAGATTAAAGGTTTCTCCCGTCTTATCCAGATTTGATTTCAGTGTTTCTATTTTTCCGTCACTTTCAAGGCTCTTCATTACTTCAAATAATTTCGGATCTCTGGTCTGAAGTTGTTTTCGCCCTTCTTCCGAATTATAGAGCCTCATGCCTTCTGCAAAATATTCCTGTTTATTTGTAGCAGAATAGTCATTCGTAAAACCACCGGATTTTTTCTTTTCTTCATATAATTCATTCACCCTGTCACCTACATTCATAACCCTGTCGCCGACCCTTATATTATCTTCCATTATGATTTTGCTTTTATCCATTATATGGGCCATTTCATGGGTGGCAGTTCCTGTTACGGCTCTTTCTGCAAGCACTATCCTTGTTCCCTGTACAAAACCCTGGGTGCCTTTTTCATTACCTCCGAGAGCGGATATCCCCTTTTCTTTTGAGGCTACGGTTATTGTTGTGCCTATATTTTTAGCTTCTTCCAGTTCTTTAAGCGACATGGATGATTTTGCCAGTTCTTTTGTAACACTGGCTTTAGTAAGCATATCTTCCACAGAACTTCCTGCTTTTGGAACGGTTCCTGAATACATAGCTTCAACTACTTTAGCTTTTTTCTGCTGTTCAGATGTTAATTGATTATTGATATTTATGGAGACTCCGAATTCCTGTCTCTTTGTATCCAGCTCGTGTCTGAACTGTATGTTCTCTTTCTCCTTCGAATAGAGGGCATTTTCCAGTCTGTTATGTTCCTGAACCCTTGTGTCGATTCTGGTTTCAAGATTATTTAATTTCTGTTTTGCCGTATTATATTCTTCTGATTTCGGATCCATGCCCTTCAGTTTGTTCTGAAGTTCCTGTCTTTCCTGCCTGAAACTGTTCATTTCGGTACTGTAGCTTTTGTTTTCTTTTTCTTTTTGCTCATGTAATCTGGCAAGTTCCGCACCGGACGTTGATACTTTTTTCTCACTCTGCTGAAGTTCTTTTCTCTGTGCTTCAGGAAGCATGGAAACCATCTTTTGATATTCCTGTTTTGTATCTTTAAGACTTGACTCATATTTTAACTGCAGTTCCTGTCTTCTGGCTTTCAGTTCTGCCAGCTTCGGATCTCCCTCTTTAAGCCCTGACATCTCTCTGGTAAGTTTATCTATGTCTTCTTTAATGCCGAGAGTCCTGTTGAAGTCTTTCGTGCATAATTTATTGGCTTCTTCAAGAGATTTTCTTGTTTCTTCCGACATGCCTGACAGAATGGAACTATCGAGTTTTACATCTGAAGTTTTGAGTTCTTCTATAGGCTCCGGAACCTGACCTTCCTGCATCTTCTGTTCCGCTGTCTGTTCTGCACTTTTGCCTTCCTGTGTCTTCTTTCCTTCTGTGTCATTGTTCCATATCGTATAAGGTTTCCACGTTGATTGTTCTTTCGGTTTTGTCTGCCATGTGCCCTGATTCCATGTATTTATCCTGTTGTTGGAACCGGATGTATCTCTCCCTCCGGTATTATTATCGGGAATCTCAAAATTATCGGGAAGATTCGGATACATACGTTTCAGGAGTAAAGCTTTTTCTTCTTTACTGAAGTTATATTTATCCAGAAGTTTCATGCCTTCTTCAAGAGACATGGTCTTACCTCTGTTCTTCTCCAGTTCCTGTTTTAAAAGGTTAAGTTTTTCCTGAGATACCTTACCTTTTAATTCTGCTGTCATACGGTCGAAATTTTTAATTAATTTATCATTTACCGTAATTTCCGGATTGGTTTTCTTTGTACTTTTATTCCCCTCTATGAAATCTTTTTCACTCATCCCGATTTCTTTTGCCGCTCTTGCTGCCTGTTCTTTTGACAGACCGGAGTTCTGTAGATTCCTGATTAATTCATCTCTGGACATGGTTTTATTGCCAATCTCTTTTTTTACCTGTTCCAGTTTCTCACCGCTTATCTTACTTTTACTGCCGTTTTTAAGGATTGTCTGAATGTCTTCGTCTTTAAGATTGAAATTTTTATTCTTCAATGTTTCCTGCAATTCTTCTGTCGTGAGCATTTTATTATTTATGAGAGGTTTTATCTTTTCCAGTGTATCGGCAGGAATTTTACCTTTCAATTTTTCCATGTTTTTATCATCATATGAATACCATGTTACATCTTTCAGACTATCCAGTTTGTCCAGTTTTGTTTTATCAACTGTTATATTTCTCCACCCTGCAAGTATGTCTTCCGTTTTATCTTTTACCTGTTCTCTGGACTTTTCTTCTTTATTCAGTAATTTTGCATCACGATATTCACTCAGACTGTATTTAGATGCCTCATCTATTGTTTTTATGTCATTTCCTGCAGCTTCAAGTAATTTAATGGCATTACCTGCCTGTTCTTTTACAAAGGGCTTATCACTCAGCCATGTGCATGTATCTTTATAGTTTTTCAATTTTTCCGAGAATTTTTCATTCTGAGTTTTTTCCTGATTTAACAGATAATCAAACAATTCAGGGCTATTTTCATATAAATATTTACTCTTGCTCTTATCAGAGTAAAGATCTATTTCATTCTGTATATAATCTTTATTTATCGACCCGTCTTTATATAATTTTCCGTCTTTGTCCAGTTTTGACATATAGGTATATATGCCTTTTGCCGGGTCATCCGATTTTACCTCTTTGCCATTCTGAAGATCACTTAAATAATTATAGAGATCTTTATTGTTATTCTTTAATTCCGATCCTTTTTTATAGATAGCAAGATCGCCTGAAGTTTCTTCTGAGAGTTTGCTCATATCTCCGGCGAGCTGCCCTTTTTTCTCCATTTGCTCAAGGCAGGCATATAATTTGGGATCCTTCTCCTTCAGAGCCAGTCTTTTATCATAGGATTCCAGTAACTTGCCCGGATCTTTTAAAGCTTCTTCCGATGTTTTTATACCATTTTTCTCAAGTTCTTCCACATAGGCATATAATTTGGGATTATTCTGTTTTAATTCTTCTTTTTTCTTCGGATCTGCATCATAGTATGATTTCATACCATTTGTGAGATCATCTTTTAAAGTGCTTTCCTGTGGTTTTTCTTTGTTTTTTTCCTGGAGACTGTTCATATAATCGAATAATTTTGTACTGCCATAGGCTTCTTTACCCTGGGCCAGATTATTCTTTAACGTATCTTCCGTTATATCTTTTTTATCTGAAAGATAATCATATAGTTCGGGATTCTTTTTCTGAAGTTCTTCAAATTTCTTTACAGTATCATAATTGTTTATAGCCTCTTCTCTTTCTTTTTTAGGCCCTTCTTTTAACTCGTTGAGGAGACCAGCTGTAAAGATATTGTTTGTGAGATCCATTTTTTTAGAGCCGTTTTTGATGGTATCTATTTCTTCCTGTTTCAGTCCTAATTTATTTAAACTTTCTTCTGAGATTACTTTATCTTTTTCGAGTGAACTTTTTATAGAATTATATTCTTCATCACTTAATTTTAATTCACTTTTCATACCATCCAGTTTATTTAACAGACCTGTAGAATTTTCCTGATTCAACTGCCATATAGATACTTTGGATAGTTTGTCTGTAAGGGTATCTGTTGCCGACTGTGTTCCGTCTCCTGGCTGCCCCAGAATAGTACCTACATTGTCTTTTGCTTTCCCCGCCTGTTCCAGAATATCCTTTGCTTCACTCAATTTCCCCTGTTTTTCAAGATTCTGTAACATGCTATACAGATCTTTATCTTTTGTTTCCAGTATTTGCTTCCCTTCAGGAGTACTGTATAACTTTAAACCTTCCGAGAAATATTCTTTTTTATTTTCTGCAGAATAGGCTGTCGCAAAATCTCCGCCTGTTTCCTTTTTGTTGTTATATAACTGCTGCACCTTGTAATCTACATCCATAATGCCATAATTTTCCATAATATGGCCTGTTTCATGGATTGCAGTTCCTGAAGGAGCATCTTTGGATAATACTATTTTTGTTCCCAGGGCAAATCCTTTTACATTATTACTCTCCCCGCCCATGGAGGTTATATCTGAAGTGACTGTTATGGTTGTGCCTATTTTTTTTGCGTCTTCCAGTTCTGTCCATGCTATTTTAGAATTGGCCAGTTCTTTTGTGACCTTTGCTTCTGCCATGATGTCTTCAAAAGCATTTGTTCCCGGCGGCACAATGCCTGTATACATACCTTTAACTGCTTCTGCCTTCTTTTCCGAAGCATAGGTAGAAGGATTGGAATTTTTAGAAATAAGATCTATTTCATTGTCACTGAACCCTTTTTCTTTCAGAATCTTTGTGAGACTTTCTTTTGAAAAATCATTGTTTTTCAAAGTTTCTACGAATTTTATTTTCTCATCTGCTTTGAATTTCTCACCGTCTGTAAACTGTCCTTTAAGACCTTCAAGGGTTTTATCGTTTACTTTATAAGATTCCTGAAAATCTACTAAATTCAGTCCGACTCCATATTCTTTTCTTTTTGTATCCAGTTCTTTTCTGAGTCCTATAACTTCCTGTTCTTTTTTATAGAAATTATCATCAAAGTCATTGTGGGCTTTGACACGGCCATCCATTTCCTTTTTGAAGCTATCCATTTCCACACTGGTTTTCTTATATTCTTCCGAGTTCTTATCCAGAGAGGAAAGTTTATCGGTCAATTCACTATATTTGACCTTTGCGTCGATCATGTAGTTATTATACTCTTCTGTTTCTTTCTTCTTACCTTCCGTATTTAATTTATAAAGCTCCTGTGAAGATTTTGCCAGAGCCTCTTCCTTTTTACGAAGTTCTTCCTGCTGGCTTTCCGGGAGCTGTGCCATCATACTGTCATAGCTCTGTTTGGCCTTTGCTTCTGCACTGCTGCAGGTCTGCTCCAGTTTACTCTGCTGTGCTTCCAGTTCGGCAAGTTTCTGTTTGCCGGCAGGATCTGTTGCACCTTTCTGTTTTAATTCATTAATCTCACTTTTTACTTTATCAAGGCTTTCTCTTGCCACAAGAGCTTCTCTGGCATCTTTTTCACAGGTTTTCCTTGACTCATCCATATAGGTTGCAGAAACATTTTTAATGTCATTTACTGCATTTGCAGGATCACTCTTGTTTATAGCCTTCCCGCTCATCTTAAATCTTTCCAGATCTTCCGTTTTGGAATCCATGGCTATGGCCAGTTTTGTTTCCTGGCTTTTTGCTATATCTTCAGTTTTGTTTTTATCTGACCCCACATCTGCTACATACATGGAATCTACCATGCTGTATTTTTTCTTTAAATCTTCAATGTACTCCGGCGGCGGTTCCTGGCCGTTATTGGCTTCTCTGTATTTCTGTTTTGTACTTTCCAGAAGTGTGGAAGGTATTTCTGCCGTATTGATACCTTTATTCTTACTGTCTGCCTGTCTGAGTCCTATATATTCCTGTTCTTTTTTTGAAATGCCTGTCTGTACCTTTTTTTCATTATCCTGTATATATGTGAGTTTTTCTTCTGCCTTCTTATACTGTGCTTCAACCGATTTTTTCTTCTCTTCACTCAGAGTTTGGTCATTTTTTTCCTGCTGAAGTTTTGCAACTTCATCTGCCATGCCTTTTGACGTAATTTCCTTTGAACTTTTTGTTACCAGTTCGAGTTCTTTTTCGTTCAGTCTGTTTTCCAGCTCTCCACGGCGGAATAATCTGTCTGTAGAATTTATAACGGCTAGTTTGTTTTTGTATGTCTCTTTATAGGCAGTATCTGTAATCGTGTCAATATCTTCTTTTTTGAAGCCTTTCTCTGAAAGTATTTTCCCTATTTCCTCTCTGGAATATCCTCTGTCTTTCCTTGATTCTGCAAGCTCTTTCAGGGTAGCCAGGTTCTCAGGGGAGACTTTTTTGCCCAGTCTGTCCAGAGCACCTTTATTAAATCTTATATCTTTTTCCCATTCTGTCTGTAAAGATTTTTTGGATTCTTCACTGATTTCATACCAGTTCCCTTTGTTGAAATTATATAAATATTCCAGATTTCCCTTTGTTTTGTTCAGTTTTTTCTCCAGTTCCGCAGGGCTTAATGATTTTGCCATTTCTTCATGACTTTTCGCCGTTACTCCCGGTAATAACCGGGATTCTTCCCCGGTGCTCTCTTTTTTCATACCATGAATTTGCATGGTACCCGGGAATTTTCTATCTAAAATTCCCGCCTGTTCCATCGGGTTATCAGGATATAAACCTGTCTGACCGGCATACTTCTGACCTTCACCTTGCTCCTGGTATATACCTGGTCGAAGATAATTTCTGTAAATATTTCCAAAGGGGGTCAGTTGTTCAGCTTTATTTTGAATAAAATCTCTTTTCGTAAGTTCCGCTTCAATCATCGAAGGATCCAGCTCTTTTGTTTTTCTTTCTCCTGAAGCAGGTATCATAGAAGGCAGGGATTTTAATGCCTCCTGTCTTTTTTGATTTTTATTTTTAAGGTATTCCTCCAGTTTTTCTTTATTATCTTCACGTGGTATAAGGGGATTAAAGAAATAATTTATTTTATTTTCTCTTCCTTCATGTTTATAATCTTTATTTATTCTTCCTGTTCTCTGTGGCGTGCCGGAATGTTCCTGCTCTTTTATTTCTTCTTCCGCGCTTTCTTTACGGGTATCACTTTTTTTTGTGTCTTTTTCATATCCGCCGCCATTTATAAGGACTCTCATATCTCCTGTAACAAGATTTGCAAGAACCTTCTGTTCTCTCGTAACAGGGTAGCTCATTGCAGGATCTGATGACGCAGGAGCAGCAGAAGCTGTTTTCAAAAGAAGTTCTTTCAGATCCAGTGTTTTTGTCTGACCTGTTTCCTTACCTGCAAGGGAAGCCAGTTCCTTTTTTAATTCTTTAAAGGTAGTACGTAAATTAATCAGGGTTTCCTTCGGAAATACTCCGGCTCTGTCCTGTCTTTTTACATGTTTTTCTCCGCTCTGTGTGGTTCGGGACTGAACAGATTTTTTCTCTGTCTCTTCTGTCTTTTTTTCTTTCCCTTCTGCAGTTTTTTCTTTACTTTTTTTATTTTCCCGCGAACCTTCCGATTTTAACCGTTCTTTCTTGGAGCCCTCTTTTCTGATATCTTTTTTATGTGTTTCATGATGGAAGTGTTTCTTTTCTACTTCTCTTTTCTCGCCTTCCTGTTTCCCTGTTTTTTCTTCAAGCACTTTTTTTGAAAGATCTTCTGTTTTCTGCTGAACCTGATGCTGAGGTAAGGCAGGTCTCAGATTTATAGGATTATAAACATTATCTGTTTTTATCATGATCATTCCCCCCAGTTTTTTAGGAAATACCCATTTTTTAGTCGTATTACCCCCTATTAATATCACGTCAATTTCTAAAAAGTAAAGTATTATTTTTTGTCTTGAATCGGGGAAGGGAATTTTTAATATGTTTAGAAATATTTCAGTTATGGGAAAGAAATATTTCTTCATAATTATTATAATATTTTTAATCTTACCTTTATTATGTTTATTCTTTTATGAAAAAGAAAATAATTTACATTTCCATAAGCATTCCGG
>JBEHWO010000049.1:0-25244 GCA_040217695.1 Vulcanimicrobiota bacterium
TTATTAATTCTTTCAGAGAAGCAGCAACATCAAGACAGTGGTGAAGCACGAAAACAGCCAGAGATGCATCAAATGAATTATCTTCAAAAGGAAGTTTCCCGCCTTCATAATTTAAAAGTGGCAAATCTGTTAGATTATTATCAACCATATCAATTCCTACTATATTCATATTTGTATGTTTTGTAAGATGTTTGGTAAGTACCATATTCCCGCAGCCGTAATCAAGAAGTGATGAACAGTTATCTGTCGATTTGATTATATATTTACCCAGTCTCTCTGCCCGTAATTTTAAAATGGGTCCATAAAATAACTTCTGTAATAAAATTTTTTGTCTGACTAAAATATTTAACGCCCCCTGTAATAATTTTTCGATTTTTTGACTGTGTAAATCAATAATTATTCTTAAAAAATGTGATAAATCCTTCTGTATATAAAAATTAAGTCAAAAGCCCCCATTCCAGACTCCTGTGAACCCTGATTATCATACCTGTTATCTGGGCAATAGTTTCAATCACCTTAGGGTAATCGTCAATATATTTATATGGCTCTTCACTTTCTATTGCAAGGACTCCGAGAAAACTATTGATAAGTATTATTGGGCAGAGTACCGCACATTTTGTATTTTTTGAGAGTATACCAGAAGAAATTTCATCTTCTGTATTTTTCATTACAACAGTTTTCCTGTTTAACATAATTTTCTCTATTACAGTACTTTTTATTGGTTTTTTTTCTGTCTCACAGAAACGGTCGCTTATTTCCGGGTAAGCAGTAAAGATCTGTATATATTCTCCTGATTTATCCATAGTTATAACCCTTACCGTATCAAAAAGAACAGAATGTCTGAGTTCTTCCATGATGTTTCTTAATTTTTGCTCTATAAATTCTCCTCCTGACGCCATTAAAATAGCTCTGTTCAGGAATTGAAATTCCTGAAGCTTTGCGGTGATTTTTTCCTCTTCTTCCATTCTGAAGGTTACATCTCTTATGACACATATTCTGCTCAGGATTTTATCTCCGTCAAATATTCTCGAACCTGTAACCTCTAATTTAAGAGGTTTTCTGTCATGAGTGAATGCATCTACCTGAAGTGGAGGTAATTGTAATCTTGGATCTCCCTCGAGAGGAGCCCTGAAATATTGCATGGCCTTTACGGCACTTTCAGGAGGCAGAAAATTTACAAAGTGTTTGCCTGTAAATACTTCGGCAGGAAGACCGAAGATTTTTTCTGTCTTTCTGGTTATATAGGTAATAATGCCTTCTCTGTCAAGTGTTAATATTAAATCATTCGCATTCTCAACCATAAGGCGAAACATTTCCCCTGATTTTTTTAGTTCTTTTACATTATGTTCGTCTTTAATGGGTTTTGTAGTCACTTCGCCTTTATAGATTTTCTGAAGTTCTTCTTTTATTTCTCCTGCTGTCTGGAATCTATCTTCCTTCTTTAAAGCCATAGCTTTAAGAATTATATGTTCAAACCCTTCTGATATTTCTTTATTCAATGAAGACGGAGAGGGCAGAGGATCTTGTTTTGCAGTCAATCTGTTTATAGAATCTGTTGGCAGAGCTCTGGTTATAAGATAATAAATGGTTGCTCCGAGAGAATATATGTCGCTTAAAGGATCTGTTCCTTCAATGCCGTACTGCTCTGGAGGGGCAAAATGGGGTGTAACACTCTGTGCTGCCACATGGGTTTTGATTTTATCTGATTTGAGCTTTGATATGCCAAAATCTATAAGCATGATGTATCCCTTTCCCGACAGCATGATGTTTTCCGGTTTGAGGTCTCTGAATACGACAGGTTTGGAAGGGTGGGAATGAAGATAGCCCAGAATATCGCATAGTTGAAAAAACCAGTCCGTGATTTGATCCTGTGATAAATAGGAGACATTTTTTTCTACTATTTCATAAAGATTATTTCCGGAAATATACTCCATTACCAGATAATACTTGCCTTCATGCACAAAATAATCTTCTACCTTCGGAAGCTGCGGGTGTTCCAGTGTCACAAGTATTTCTGCTTCAAATCGAAATTGTTTTGTTTTTTCTTCTATATTTATATCGTCCCCGCATGTATCCAGCATTTCTTTTACTGCCCATTCTTTTTTTTTCAGTAGATCATCTGCCAGATAGATGCATCCGTAACCTCCTTCTCCTATTTTCTTTTTTATCTTATAACGTTCCCTGAGTATTATTCCTTCGGATAAAGCCATGAAAATTACTCCTTTTCATAAGAGTCAGCTTTTTTTCGTGACCCGTGACGCGTGACGCGAGGGTTGTTGCCGGTACATTCTATAATGAAAAAAGAAATTCTATATTTAATAGAATTTTTCCTTCAATTTCGGATGTTTTCTCTATATTTATTGAAATTTTCTATTTTCAATCATTCATTTTATCTTTTTTATCTGGTATAATATGGTTCTGATGAAATGTTACTGAGGTGAGTATAAATAATACATATAAGCGCTCGTGACACGTAACACGTGACGGGAGGAATGATTTTATTACATGCTTATGCTCAGGTCAATAAGCAGTGACCGGTTATAGGTGACCGGTGAAATGGTGAGCGGATAAGACTAAGTCTCACGCATCACAGGTCACGATTTTTATGGTAAGGAGAAAAAATTATGACCAATAAATTTCTGGATTTACTTGAAGGTGACGGAGTAGTTGTTTTCGACGGAGGAATGGGAACTGAAATTTACAGGAGAGGTATTTATATAAATAGATGTTTTGATGAACTGAATCTATCCAGTCCGAATTTAATACTGGAAATACATAAAGACTATATAAACAGCGGTGCCGATGTTATACAGACAAATACCTTCGGTTCTAATTTATATAAACTGAAACCCCATGGATTCTCCGATAAAGTAAAAACAATCAATTGTAATGGTGCAAAACTTGCAAAACAGGCAGCAGGCACGGCGGCACTTGTAGCAGGCTCAATGGGCCCTCTGGGGGTAAAGCTGGAGCCCTGGGGCAATGTGTCCCTTGAAGATGCAAAGGTTGCTTTTAATGAACAGGCTGAAGGATTACTTGAAGGAGGAGTGGATCTGTTCATAATAGAGACTTTCTCCGATCTCGGAGAAATACACCAGGCAATACAGGCTGTAAGAGAAATCTGTAATCTTCCCATAATAGCACAGATGACAATTGACGATCATGGAAACAGTCTTTTCGGAACTCCTCCTGAAGTGTTCACGGCAAGACTGGAAGAATGGGGGGCAGATGTAATAGGGATAAACTGTTCCCAGGGACCACAGGTTATGCTGGAAGTTCTTGAAAGAATGGCAAAAATTACCCATAAGCCGATAAGTATTCAGCCAAATGCAGGTGTTCCCATATCGGTGGAAGGCAGAAATATTTATCTCTGTTCCCCTGAATATATGGCAACTTATGCAAAACATTTCATATTGAGCGGTGCTAAAATAGTGGGCGGATGCTGCGGCACTGCACCGGAACATATAAAAGCCATAAAAAAAGCTGTTATAGCTCTCAGGCCGAAGAAAACTATCGGAAAAATAGAAAAGAAAGAAAAAGAAGAAAAAAAGATGATTCCTGTGCCGGTAAAGGAGAAATCTGCCTTTGCCAGAAAAATCTGCGAAGGAGATTTTGTTACTTCCGTAGAACTGCTTCCTCCCAGAGGGTATGATGCTCAGAATGTTCTGAATGCAGCGAAATATTTAAAAGAACAGGGAGTGGATGTGATAAATATACCTGACGGGCCGAGAGCAAGTGCGAGAATGTCGCCTCTGTGCCTTGCCATACTTATTGAGCAGAATACAGGTATAGAAACAGTGCTTCATTATTGCTGCAGAGACAGAAATCTCCTTGGTATGCAGGCAGACATACTGGGAGCCTATTCTCTTGGTCTCAGGAATATTCTCATAATAACGGGAGATCCGCCGAAAATGGGCAGTTATCCTGATGCAACTGCCGTATTTGACGTAGATTCCATAGGTCTTACAAGACTTGTTTCCTGTTTGAACCATGGTTATGATCTCGGAAAAACGTCTATTGAAAAACCTACAGGTTTTTTTGCAGGAGTAGGTGTGGACCCCAGTGCCCTCGATCCTGATTATGAATTAAGGCGTTTTGAAGCAAAAGTAGAAGCAGGAGCGGAATTTGCTATAACACAGCCTGTATTTGATGTACAGGTTCTGGAAAAATTTATGAAAAAAATAGAACATTGTAAAATACCTGTAATTGCAGGTATATGGCCTTTTGCATCTTACCGTAATGCCCTTTTTATGCAGCATGAAGTTCCGGGAGTTACGGTTCCCGATGAAATCATAAGAAGGATGAAAGAGGCAGATGAAGAAGGAAGGGCAATGGAAGAAGGCCTTGCCATAGCAAGAGAGATCCTGAAAAGTCTTATGCCGATTATTGACGGCGTTCAGGTCAGTGCACCTTTTGGAAAATATAAGCTTGCCATGGATGTCATAAAAGCGATAAAGGAATAATGTTATCTGGACATTTAAGCAATTATAATGATATAATTGTGATAGGCCAGTGATTACATATATGAGGTATATTTTACAAAATTCTTACGCGTCACAGGACACGCGTAACTCGTCACGATTTTTATAAGCAGGTAATAATCTATGTCATCAGGAAAAGTTTTAAATGGCAGATATGAAATTATCAAATTAATAACAATAGTTGATTTTATTAATATCTACAGTGCTTTTGATTATAATACCGAAGAGAAGGTAGTTGTAAAAGAGCTTTCATACATATTCCTCGATCCTGTAATAAAAGAAGATGTTGTGGAGCAGTTTAAAAAAGAAGGTAAGATCTATCATAAAATCATTCATCCCAATCTGGCAAGATATATAGATTATTTTGAACATATCGGTAAACTTTATATAATTATGGAACATTTCGAAGAAAAGAACCTGAAGGAACTTCTGGAAGAATACGGCAGGGGACTGGAAGCGGAAAAGGTAATTCTGTGGGGTATAAGTCTCTGCAATGTTCTGTCTTCTCTTCATGATGCAAAACCTGCGTCGATTATATTTAAAAACCTGTCGCCTGATAGTATCTTCCTTAAAAATGACGGAGAGTTGAAACTCTTTAATTTAGGTATGCCTCCAATAGATAATATCTATAAAAGTACGACTAAAACCAGGAGTTTCCACAGTTATTTTTCATCACCCGACCAGTACCGGGGCAGGCTGGATATAAAATCCGATATTTATTCCCTTGGAGCAGTTATGTATTATCTCCTTACAGGGTCACATCCGCCTGATCCTTCAAAACTTGCCACTACAAGAGAAATTATTCCTCCTCTCAGAAATTATAACAGAGATATTTTACCCGGTCTTGAAGAATTAGTTTTGAAATCAATGTCTCTCGCAAGCAGTGATAGATATAACAGTGCGGAAGATATGAAAAGAGAGTTAAAGGAAGTTTACTTTAATATAATCGAGATAAGAGAATCCGAGGAGGCAGACGGAAAAGAACAAAAAGATGATGTTTCCCCTGCTTATAAAAAAGATGAATTATCGAAGAAATTTCTTGACGTCAGATCTGTTATAGATACCGGCTCTGAGAAAGAGGAGAGAATCAGGAAATTCGGGAAAATTTCTTCCGACATAAAAGTAATTAAAGAGAAGAAAATGTCAGGAGATAAATATAATCCTTCTACGGAGGTACTGAAAGGAGGGGTGGTTTTTCCGGGGCCGTCTCCCGAGCCTGCACAGAAATTAAAAACACTTCTTGAGTTAAAGAAAGAAGAAAGAAAAAGGCGATCGACACTGATGCTGGAGAAAGTCACTTCATCTATTTCTACTGAAGACGGAGCGACTATATCATATATATACAACATACAGAATGATGATCCAAAAAAGACACCTGTAGAGTCTAAAAAAAGCGAACTCCCGAAAAATATGATATTGAAAGAAAGATATAAAATTCTGGATGTCATAAGTATTACTCCTCTGAGTATAAATTATATGGGTTTCGATATAAAAGCAAATAATTATCTGTTCATAAAAGAACTGACTGATACCTTCAGAGATCTTGCCACAAAACATCAGGCTATAGCACAGTTCAAAATGGAGGCTAAAATCCTTTTTAAGCTTATCCATCCCAACCTGCCAAGATATCAGGATTATTTTGATTATGAATATAAAAGATATCTCATTATGGAATATATAGAGGGAAAGAATTTTGAAACAATTGTAAATGAAACGCCTGGATTTATAGAAGAGAAGCAGGTTGTAAAATGGGGGCTGGAATTATGTGATGTCCTGTTTTATCTGCATAACATGAAGCCTGAACCCATAATTTTCAGGAATTTAAGGCCTGATAATATTATTTTGTCCAGAACAGGACTCCTTAAATTGATGGATTTCGGTATATCCAAATTTTTTCACGCTGACAAACAGACTTTAGAAGTAGCAAAAATAATTAATCCTCATTTTTCTCCTTTTGAACAGTACAGCGGACGGACAGACGTAAGAACTGACATATACTCACTCGGAGCTGTAATGTATTTTCTCGTCACAGGAACAAAGCCGGCAGATGCAATAGATATAAGTATGGAAACCAAGGTGTTGAAATCCTGCAGGGTTTTTAACCCGGCTATCTCGCTGGAACTGGATAATCTCATTCTGAAAGCAATGAGAATGTACAAAGAGCACAGACACCAGTCTGTTGATGAACTCAGAGCCGAGTTGAAAAGACTGCTTTAATCTCCTTAAACACTCTCTCCTGAACTACCTTTCCTTGAATGGCAACAGTTGCTGAGGCACGTATAAATTATGCTCCCGTCACGCGTTACGCGTGACGGTAGGAAAACATTTATCAGGACTTACGCAAAAAAAGTAAAGAGAAGCCTGTCATTGCAAGCGAAGCGAAGCAATCCCATCATTACAACAGAAACCGCTGGGATTGCTTCGTCGCTTCGCTCCTCGCAATGACAGAATGCGTAACTACTGATGAAATACACTATAAATGCTTATGGTTATATCGGTAATCGGGGACAAAATTTTTAGAATTCCTGTATAGTCTGCCCTTGTTTTTTGGGAGATTATTCGGCCATGCAGATACTTGACAACAATCGACTAAACTTTTATAATATATACAGGTATAAAATATATTCTGGGCAGGTGAATGATATGGACTTTAAGGATTATTATAAAATTCTTGGTACAGGCAAAAATGCAACGGAAAAAGATATAAAAAAAGCCTACAGAAAACTGGCAAGGCAGCTTCATCCTGATATAAACCCTGGAGACCCGAAGGCAGAAGAAAGGTTTAAAGATCTTAATGAAGCTTACGAGGTATTGTCTGATCCGGCGAAAAGAGAAAAATACGATCTTCTCGGGAAAAACTGGAAAACCGGAGGCTTTAATACAGGCAGTTATGACGGAGAAGGAGTGTCTGATTTCTTTAAAAATTTCAGGACTTCATCCAGGAAGAGCGGTGCCACATCATTCAGCGGTTTCGGTGATTTCAGTGATTTCTTCAATACCTTCTTCCGGAACGGAACGGATGGTTTTACAGGCGAATTTTTCTCCGGTAATGGTACCGGCGGCAGGGGAGATGTGGAATATCAGATAGAGATAACATTGAGAGAAGCTTATAATGGTACGGAAAAAGCATTTCAGATGCAAAGGCAGGAAAAATGTTCTTCCTGCCATGGGTCTGGCAGGGTGAGCAATAACCTCTGCCGTAACTGCGGAGGGAGTGGCATGGTTACTACGAGCAGGCAGATAGAAACTAAAATACCGCCGGGAGTGAGAAACGGTTCCAGGATAAGACTCAGGGGAGAAGGAGAAATGGGAAGGGATGGCAGAAGAGGTGACATGTATTTAAAGGTAAAACTCATACCTCATGATTTTTTTGAACTTAAAGAAAATGATCTTTACTGTGTTGTTCCTGTAACCGTTACGGAAGCGGCTCTTGGTGCGGAAATTAGAGTGCCGAGTCTTAACGGGAAAGATTTGCAGATGAAAATTCCTCCTGAAACACAGAATGGCAGAAAATTCAGACTCGGCGGCATGGGAATGCCAAATCTTAAAGAAGGTTTGCCCGGTAATATGATTGTGGAAGTGAAGGTTGTCATGCCACAGGGCCTTACTGACAGAGAAAGGGAACTTTTTGCCGAAATGGCGAAGATCAGGAAGGATAATCCAAGGGTTTATTCCAGGAATTGATAATTATTAAGATATTCTAATTGATATTTTTTTTATAGTATACTTGACAATAATAGACTAAACTTATATAATGGTGATATAGATAATAAATAAAAAAATACGGAGGTGTCAATACATGTCTAAGATAGTAGGTATAGATCTTGGAACTACAAATTCGGTAGTGGCAGTTATGGAAGGAGGAAAGCCGGTTGTTATACAGAATGCAGAAGGGAGTCGTCTGACTCCTTCCGTGGCCGGTTTCTCCAAATCAGGGGAAAGGCTGGTGGGGCAGCTTGCAAAAAGACAATCTGTATTAAATCCTGAAAATACAGTATCTTCTATAAAGAGAAAAATGGGAACAGGTGAAAAGGTAACCGTTAAAGGTAAAGCCTATACACCGCAGGAAATTTCAGCTATGATTTTAAGAAAACTGGCCGATGATGCGGGAACTTATCTCGGTGAAAAGATTACAAAGGCAGTGATAACAGTACCTGCATATTTTGACGACTCACAGCGTCAGGCCACGAAAGATGCAGGTAAAATTGCAGGTCTTGAGGTGCTCAGGATTATAAACGAACCAACTGCAGCATCTCTTGCCTACGGTCTGGACAGAAAAGGTTCCGAAACAATACTTGTATGGGATCTCGGAGGTGGAACCTTTGATGTGTCAATACTTGATGTAGGAGACGGACTGTTTGAAGTGAAATCTACAAGCGGAGATACCCATCTCGGAGGAGACGACTATGATGAGCGCCTTGTAAAGTATATATGTGAAGAATTTAAGAAAGAACAGGGAATCGATCTTGCCTGTGACAGGCAGGCCATGCAGAGGCTTACGGAAGGAGCGGAAAAGGCAAAATGTGAGCTTTCGTCAATGTTTGAAACTACAATAAGCCTGCCTTTTATAACGGCAGATCAGAACGGCCCGAAACATCTGGAGATGAAGCTCACGAGAGCCAGGTTCGAAGAACTTACGGCCGATTTAACGGAAAGAACTATTATACCTTACCGTCAGGCTCTGTCAGATGCGGGTATAACGGAAAAAGACATAAACGAAGTTGTACTTGTAGGCGGTTCTACCCGTATGCCATGTATTGAAAATCTGGTAAAGAAACTTACGGGAAAAGAACCCCATAAAGGCGTAAATCCCGATGAAGTAGTGGCAGTCGGGGCAGCCATACAGGCGGGAGTCCTCGGCGGAGAAGTGAAGGATGTAGTTCTCGTTGATGTTACTCCTCTGTCTCTTGGTGTTGAAACACTGGGAGGTGTTTCAACGGTACTTATACCGAGAAATACGTCTATTCCGACGAAAAAGAGTGAAATATTCAGTACCGCTGCAGATGGTCAGACTTCTGTAGATGTTCATGTTCTGCAGGGAGAACGTCCTATGGCAGGAGATAATAAAACTCTTGGTATGTTCCGACTTGATGGAATTCCTCCTGCACCCAGGGGACTTCCAAAGATTGAAGTTACTTTTGATATTGACTCGAACGGTATAGTAAATGTATCTGCAAAAGACATGGCTACCGGCCGAGAACAGCATATTACCATAACTGCAAGCACCAATCTTTCCAGAGCAGATGTCGACAAAATGGTCAGGGAATCCGAGTCTCATGCAGAGGAGGACAGGAAAAAGAAAGAAGAGATCGAGATAAAACACAGGGCAGATTCTCTCCTTTATCAGATGGAAAAGCAGATTAAAGATTACGGAGACAGGATTTCTCCTCAGAATAAGCAGAGTATTGAAGCTGCTATAGGAGAACTGAAGGATGCCATAAAGAGTGATAATTTAGACAGGATAAAGAAGGCTGAAGAAGATTTGAAACAGGCTTCCTATAAAATGGCAGAAAGTCTTTATGCAAACAGCGGAGCAACGACGGGAGGAGGACCGTATCCTCCTCCGGGCACGGGATACGGGCCGCCTCCGGGAGGAGTATATAATGGACCAGGCGGGGATAATGTAGTGGATGCAGAGTTCAAGGCAAACTGAATATAACGGAGGCGTCCATCCGGTCGCCTCCGTAGTTTTATCTTAAAATAATTAAAGGATTTTGCAGATCAGGCAAGAAGAAAGATAACAGAACAGGTTGTTATGAAGAAAGAAGGTTGATGAAATGAGCAGTGGATGTGAAAAAGAACATGATATGAATCTTGATGCCGGCAAAGAAGATTCTATGATAGATCATAAAAACCGGCTGGCCTTAAAACAGGAATTTGAGAAGAGAGATTATTTTGTCACTACAGGTCAGATTCATACTGTTAAAGTAGCGGAATTCATAGTGGTCTGCGAGAAGATAAAGAAAAAAGATCAGTAATTTTTTTCTGAAGTGAGCATAAATAATATATATAGGCTATCGTAACGCGTAAAGATTGATTCTGTTGCATTTTTGTGCCAGTGTCGGTAAGAAAAGACGCCAGAAGGCGTCTTTTATATTTAACAGTCATTAACGGGTTGAGTATAAATAATACATATATGCTATCGTCACGCGTCACGACCACTTAAGTTATAAAATGCACTATAATTATGGATTATTATTAAATTAACTGTACTTATGAAGAGGGAAAAAAAGAAAATATGTCGAATTAAATTTCAAATAATGCAAAGTTTGTGAGGTCTGATGTCCGAAAAACGACTTTATTACAATGATTCTTACATATCTGTTTTTAAAGGACAGATTACTGATTTATATACCGATAAAGATAAGTCATACCTGCTTCTTGATAAAACAGGGTTTTATCCTTCTTCAGGGGGGCAGCCATGTGATCACGGAACCATAGAAGGTGTGGCCGTTATTGATGTTTTTGAAAGAGAAGACGGAGAAATTGTTCATGTATTTTCTTCCTCTGAAGGTCATAAATTAAGTACAGGTATGAATGTAAACTGTACCGTTGACTGGCAGAGACGGTTTGACCACATGCAGCAACATACGGGACAGCATATTCTTTCACAGTGTTTTTTCAAACTTTATAATCTCGAAACAGTGGGGTTTCATCTCGGTAAAGATAGTTCAACTATAGATTTGAATATTTCCGAACTGTCAGAAGAAAAAATTCTCTCAGGTGAAAACTATGCAAATAAAATGGTATTTGAAAACAGACCTGTTCACATAAAATATATGGATAAAGATGATGCAGGTGCAGGTCTTCGTAAAGAATCAAAGAGAACGGGATTGTTGAGGATAATTGACATACATGATTTCGACTCTTCTGCCTGCGGCGGAACTCACTGTAATTCAACAGGAGAAGCAGGACTTATAGTAATTAAGGCCCGGGAAAAATTGAAGGAAAAATTCAGAATAGAATTTTTATGCGGCTTTCGAGCATTAAAGCTTTTCAGAGAATATTCTTCTGTTTTCAGAGATATTTCCTGCAGATTTTCCGTAGGCTCTCATGATGTAGTTACAAAAATAGATAAATTAATAACAGAAAACAAGGAAAATTATAAGGTCTTGAAGAACTTAAAAGAAAAATATATGGCCGGCGAAGTAGAACTTTTAAATTCCAGGAGAGTTATAAAAGATAATATCGTTTATATAAAACATATTTATGAAGATAAAACTCTTGAAGAGTTGAAAGGTCTGGTAAAAAATGTTATTATGAAATCTAATAATATTCTTGTATGTCTTGCTACTGCATCTGAACCATCCAGTTTAATTATTGCCAGGTCAAAGGATGTGCAGTTAAATCTTTCTGAAGTAATGAAACATTTCAACAGAACATTAAATGGAAAAGGCGGAGGCACTTCTGATCTAGTGCAGGGCGGAGGATATACATTACAGGAAATAGAGAATATATTTCTTGAATTATAATTTTGTGAGGGTGCTAGAAAAAACAAATAAGATTATAGAGGAGGAAAAAGCTGAAAGATTTGGAGTTTGTCGTAATAGATGGGACTATACGAAATAACTCTTGAAAAGGGCTTTTGCAAAAGTTATGTCAAAAGATAGAGACTGTTTACCGGAAGGTACTGTGCTGAAAGATAGATTTAAAATAGTTAAACATATGAGCAGCGGTAGAAATAGCAATCTTTATATTGTAGAGGATCGTAAAAAATTTGATTTCTGGGTAATTAAGGAATTGATAAGTAAATTCAGTAATCCTATTGAAGCAAAACAGGCCTATCAGCAGTTTGAATTGCAAGCTAAAATTTTGAACAAACTGGATCATCCGCAGTTACCAAAGGTTGAAGATTTCTTTGAAGAAAATGCCAGACATTTTCTGGTAATGGAATATTTAGACGGAAAAAATTTGAAGGAACTTATAGAAACAACAGAAGATTTTTTTGCGGAAGAAGAAATTATCGGCTGGGCAATTCAGCTTGGCGGAGTACTTGAGTATTTACACAGTCAGAAACCACACCCTATAATTTTTAGAGATTTAAAACCGGAAAATTTAATTCTTACAAAAGATAAATCTATTAAATTGATTAATTTCGGTATATCAAAACTTTTTGACCCTCATTCCAGAACCCTTGCAGTAGCTAAAACAATTACACCTCATTTTTCTCCGATAGAGCAATATGCCATGGTGACCGATGCAAGAAGTGATCTCTATTCTCTCGGAGCTACTCTGTATTATATTGCAACAAAGGTTCTACCGGTGGACGCCATAGATAGATCTATGAATAATGTACCCTTGAAGTTCTGCAGGGAATTTAATAAATCCATATCTCTGGAACTGGAAGGCATAATATTAAAGGCTATGGAACTTGACAAAGAAGACAGATATCAATCTGCTACAGAAATGATGACAACCCTTAAAGAGATTCAGTCTGCTTCCAGAACGTCAGATATGACAGACCAATTTTCTTCAGGCAGTTCGTCCATTCAGACCATAGATGCACAGGCAATACAGGCTTTAAACAAACCAAAACAGACTATTGTTATACCGGAAGATGAGCTGGAAAAAGGTGATACCCGCAAAACAGAAACAAAACAGCATGCGAAAGCCATATCAAAAGCCGAAGAAGAAGCTCTTGGTTCTGATATAGAAGATGAAAACAAACCACAGGAAAAGAAAAAAGGAATAAAAAAGAAGTCAAAAAAGAAAAAGAAAGAAGAACCGGCTCAATCAAATATGGCTGTCTATATAGTTCTGATTATTATCATATTGATTGCCATAGGATATATTGTGATAAAATTTATAGTGCCAAAGCTGACAGGCGGAACAGGGTTTTATGATACCGGTTTTTTGACTGCTTTTTTACAGAATCTTATTGATTTTATAATGGTATGAGTTTTTAAATTGGGAGGCATTTTTTTCTATAGTACCGGGGATGAAAGAGCCGTGACAGATGTCACGGCTCTTTAAATTTTAAAATTTTGTGGATTCAGACTTTTCTGTTTTTTCCCGAACCTCTTCCGGTATTTTAAGACTTATTTCTTTACCCTTATAGGAAAAGGTCATAATCTTTTTGTATATACCGGAAGGGTCACTTTCTGTTATAAAAGTGCCTATCTTTTCCTGCTGGTTTTTGTCTTCTTTATTCAATAAATACACCCGGGATGTACCTTCAAGTATAAAAGAGGTGAAAGCAAGGGTATCTCTATTTGAACGGAATTCAATATTGTATCCTATGACATTATTATTTTTTTGCTGTGTAAGCAGAAAAACCGAGACACCCGGATCATGAATTTTATCAACTTCTACAACTGCACTGTTAGACTGTTTCCATATGGGGATACCACCGGCTTTTATATCAACATCTCTGAGTAAATCACTGTCCGAAAGTTC
This sequence comes from Vulcanimicrobiota bacterium, assembly GCA_040217695.1. GTDB lineage: Bacteria > Vulcanimicrobiota > SpSt-956 > SpSt-956 > JAKJGF01 > CALARM01. The sequence continues at coordinate 13,878 of JBEHWO010000049.1, forward strand.
TATTGCATTACCTTTAGGAGGAACCGGTGTGGCCTGTGCCTGAGGGAACTGATATTCTTTAAAGCCGGAATTATTGTAATAACCGGAATATCCATCACCGGGTACGTTATTACCGGGATAATTATTTACATGTTTATCAGTTCTGAAATTAAAGGTTCCCTGAGTTGTCGCAGGATCATAATAGCCGTCATAAGGGTTACTGTTATTCCCCTGTGATTTATTTCTTGTACTCATGTAATCGTCATCGCTCACTGTTAAATTTGGCAGCGGCTGTTCTTTTGTTTCCTGTGCTTCTATCAGCACATTGCACATAAGTATAATAACTAAAAGGATAAATATTTTTTTTACCATAAAGACTCCTTTCCTTAAAAATAAGCAGGAGTAAACGTAGGAGTTGGTGAGAAAATCTCAATGAATGTCGGAGTCACAGTTACAGTCCCTCCCGGTGTGTTAGTCGCAGAAGGAGTGGGAGTAGGAGGTGCAACTTCACCTTCCTGAATAGTTACTACTTCAGTGTCATTTTTTGTAATATCCACATTTTTACTTGCAATAAATGTGCCGTCCTGCTGTGAGGCGGTAATAGTATAAGTACCTACAGGGATATTGGTAAAACTGAATTTGCCGTTTACATTTGTATCTACAATACCCAGACCGTAGATTCCGTTTATCCCTTGAATTTTTATTTTTCTTCCAGCCATTATATCACCGTTTTTGTCTACAAGTGTTCCCTGCACACTTCCTATATCTATATCCTGACTTTCTCCGCATCCGAATAACATCACAGGAAGATATATTAACAGACCAAATATTGCAAGTACAAGCAAAATTACATTAAAGGATAATCTCATAATTAAAATGTCCTCTCCTTATTATAAAGAATTTTTATTATAGCCCTCCCGGATAGGCTCTTACTGAAACAGATATAAGTGACTGTAAGAAAATAACCCTGGCAAATTGTTAGAACGTTTATCATCCTCGCGTAACGCGTCACGATATAGACGTAAATATGATTGGGTTATTTCTTGACAACCCCTGATTACCGCTCCAGGAAAAAGAATATCCGAAAAAAATCTGTATCATTTGTAGATATGAGATTTTTGCTCGCGTCACGCGTTACGCGTGACGCGTCACGATATATAAGATTCTGGTTACTAATTTACCTGTTTCGGTAATAAGTAATACCGTTATGAATATAAATCTTATCTTACATAGTTTCAGACTATCTGTCAATAGATAATCATAATTCAAGGGTGAGCAATTCTTTCTGTTTATAGGTGCTTCCCACACTGATACATTCGACATGTCCTTTTTTAGCCCTTACATATCTATGATTATGTCCGCATATGGCAAGTTTTATTTTTTCATAATTCAAATAAAGGTCTCCTATTTTTTTACTTCCCAGATAGGCTCTGGCAAAGTCCCAGGACATATAGTTTGTTTTTCTGATCATATGTTCAAAGGGCATATGGTGGGTTACGCCTATAATAGTTTCTACATGTTCATATATATGTTGTATGTGTTGTTCCATTTTATCCAGAAGAAGACCCAGGAATTCATAATCATTGTAATTCCATTTTATAAATCTTCTGTCATTCCATCTTACTACTTTAGGCAGGTATTTTTCTTCATAATATTTTATAGGAATATCCAGTTCTTCCAGTTTGAATGAATAGTCATACCATCCGATATTTCCGACAAATCCGATTTTGTCCAGAATAAAAGGCCCTGTATCAAGATAGTGGAAGCCGCAGTTTTCACATATTTCTTTCAATATTTCCGAATATATCCGGAATGACTGCCCCTCTTTACTCCACAGATCATGATTGCCGGGCACAATAAGTTTATGTCCTCTGAATCCTTCAAATAATTCAAGGCACGCTTCGAAATTTTGAAGGCCTTCTCCTATATCGCCGGCAATTATAAACACATCTGCATCGGAGTTTGTCACAAGTCGGGCTATTTCTTTTGTAGAATCATTACCCCATTTTTTGAGACCGTAATGAAGGTCGCAGGTAGCTATTATTTTCATAATTTTATTATACACGGAGTGTCAAGATTTATACGGGAAGCGTGACGGGTAATACCAGTTTGCTATCAATTTTAATCAGGACTTACGCAAAAAATACAGAATAATCAATCATTGCGAGCGAAGCGAAGCAATCCCATTATTACAACAAAAACTGTTGGGATTGCTTCGTCGCTCCGCTCCTCGCAATGACAAAGTGCGTAACTCCTGTTTAATATTATAAATCTCCTGGCTTTGACTGCCTGGTGCTCCTCCGAAAAAAATCTAAACTGGAACAGGCATATTTGTTAGACCTTACATCATGCCACTTTGCATTATATTTTATTACTGACCCGAGCATAAGCATTTAATAAAGGTCTTCTTCCCGTTACGCGTTACGCGTTACGCGTCACGAGAGCATATATTTATTATTTATGCTCACCTCAGTAAATAGACTTGTGCCGCCGTGATATTTTTTTCTCCGGAGCACCAGTCAGTCAAAGCACTATAGTTGATAGCCAAACAGTATAACGCGTGACGGAAGGTTACGACTGTCATAAAAAATCTAATCACCTTGTAACTATGATAAAATTCCTGTATAATATTGTAAAATTGCAATCTGTCATGCCTTATATATGACTGAAATTGCAGGTTACTCATCATAAATTCCTCGCGTCACGCGTCACGCGTCACGCGTCACGATTGTTAGGGGGAATATTATCTTGCATTTAAAAGTAGGGGAAATATTAGATAATCGTTACAGCATAATAACTCTTGTGAAAATAGGCGGTATGAGCAATATCTATAAAGCTGAAGATAAAAGGCTCAATAAAATCTGTGCAGTTAAGGAACTTATTGACAAATCAGATGAACCGGAAGAAAGTGAGTATGTTATCAAACGTTTTCGGGAAGAAGCAAAACTCCTGGCAGAACTCTATCATCCGAATTTACCGAGAGTAAGTGATTATTTTATTGATGGTATTCGTTATTATCTGGTTATGGATTTTATCGAAGGTGTTGATCTTGAGACACACCTCAGAAAGAGCGACTATAAAGGATTATCGGAAGAACAGGTTGTTAACTGGGCAGTTCAGTTATGTGACGTTCTGGATTATTTGCACGGTCAGGATCCGCCTATCATATACAGAGATATAAAACCGGCAAATATTATGCTGAGAAAAGGAACAGATAAGATTATTCTTGTCGATTTCGGTATAGCAAAAAAAATTGAGCCGAAGGGAACAATAACCGCTATAGGTACTATGGAATATGCCCCTCTGGAACAATATCAGGGCAAAGCAGAACCGAGATCTGACATATATGCACTGGGAGCAACCATGCATCATCTGCTTACTGCAAAAAATCCTGTACCCTTTAAATTTCCTCCTGTCAGAACTATTAAGGAGGAAATTTCTCCTGAACTGGAAGATATAATAATAAAAGCGTTATCTCCGAAGCCTGATGCAAGATTTCAAACGGCAAAAGAAATGCAGGGAGCTCTCCTCTGTCTTATTGCTTCCAATAAAATCAGTTCTGCAGCAAAAAAAGTTAAAAAACCCGAATTTATGTACGATCTCGAAGAAGCCAGATATATGATGAGTATGACTCCCAATCAATTAATAGAAGAGTTAAGGAAAGGGAATAAAAAAGCAGCTTTTCTGCTGGGAGAAAAAAAGATAAAAGACTCTGTAGAACCTCTTATACATGTATTAAAAACCAGTGATTCTTCTCTCAGAGGTGAAGCAGCTCTTGCCCTTGGAAAAATAGGAGATCCTGCTGCAATACCTGCTCTTATGGAATTACTCGAAAGAGAACAAAAGAGTACAGGTAATCTGAAGGTTGGACTTGCTCTTGAACAACTCAGGGCCATACAGGCAAAAAAGGAAGAAGGCTTCTGGGATGTACTTGTTAATAAAATAAAAGAATTTTTTATCAAATAGTGAATTTTTATTAGATTTACATAGTGATTTTAGATTTAGATAGTGATTATAATGGAAAAAAATAATTTTACCAGACGTATTGCAGAAGGGGGACTTCTTGTCTGCCTGGCTTTTATATTTTATTTTACTGGCTTGAACCTTGCCTTTCTGGACATACTGAAATATCTGAGCGTAACACCGGTAGTAATAGGTATAATGAAATACGGCTTCTATCATGGGCTGGAAATGACTGTTGCTACTGCTTTACTCCTGTGTATGTTCTATTCTCCTCTTGCAGGGGCAGATTTTTTGCTTTCCACAGGTCTCATAGGATTAAGCCTTGGATTATGTATCAAGAAAAATTTCGATGCTTTTAAAACCATTCTTTATACCTTTCTATCGGCTTTAACCGGCTTTACGTTGAATCTCCTCCTTTATATGCTGTTAATGGGTACAAAAATAATTACAGAAGATTTAAAAAAAATCTCCGAATGGTTAATCTCCGGTCTGACATGGGCCATTACCGGAGGAATTCTCAGTTTAAATCTCAACCAGAACTGGATAAAACCGGAATGGCTTACAGGAAAACTCATGGAATTATTACCGTCTCTGCTGGTATTTCTGGCTTTTTATTATGTTGTATATCTATGGATTTTCAATCTCTTTATTATAAAAAAATTAAATATACCTCTTCCTTCTAATGCCCTGCTGGGTGAGATCCCCATATTCCTTATTATACCGTCATGGAGTCTTGTGTTTATGCTGTCCGGATTTATCTGTCTTGCAGCCGGTTTTTATACTCACATAAAAATATTTGAAATTACAGGGCTGAACCTTATTATGATTATGTTTATACTGTGTTTCTCCAAAGGAATTTTTTCTATTAATATATTTGTAAGAAATATAATACCGGAACATAAAAATCTTCGTATATGTACAGGTTTTATTGTTACTATTCTGGAATTTACCCTTCTTATGCCGGTAGTATTATTATGGGGAATCATATCAATAGCTTTTGGCTTACAGAATGTGGCATTACATGAATTTCTCGGAAATACGTATCTTAAAAACGGGAAATTTGAGCTTGCCATAAAACACTATAAAAAATCTCTGGAACTCAAACCTCACAGACCGTGGACCCATCAGATGCTCAGTCTGGCATATCAGAAAGACGGAAAAATGGAGCTTGCCCTTCAGCATTATAAAAAAGCTCTCGAATTAGGAGGGAAAAAAATATGACGCGTAACAGACGTTACGCATCATATCTTCGCGTTACGCGTTACGCGTAACGATTATTTAATTGTCGTTCCTTATTAATTCAATACTCTTAATGACCGCCGTACATATTTGCCACGGTCTGACCCATTCCAAATGGATTTTTATACCAGTTGCCCACATCACCGTTCATTGAATAAACAGAATCACCGTCTGCCTGCATGGCATCTGCCATATATCCGTCATAACCGCCGCCTGTGAACTTTCCGCCTTCTCCATGGATGTGTTCGTTTCCATTATATATGTCAATACTCTTAACTTCGCCGTTTGCACTTTCTGCATTCATCGTAATCTTTGTTCCGTCAGGAAGATTAAAGCTCATGGTTTTATCTTTCCAGTCCCATCTCTGACCATTGCTCTGATCTACATGGGGGTCGCCCCATACCTTTGTTTCTCCCTGTGTTTTATATCCCGGCATCTGTGCTGCCATTGCAAAGGAACCGAAAGGAGTTGCTCCTGCCATTGCAAAAGAACCTCCTCCTATTTGCTGTCCCATACCTTTAATATTAACGGTTGATCCGCTGTAGCTTATGCTGTAGCCACCGGGAGTTGTAACGGTATTACCCTGCATCCTGAGTCCGCCCATTCCGCCGTGAAGTTTCTGGGCCTGGCCCATACCCATCATACCTCCCATACCCATCATACGGCCCATCATACCCATCATGCCTCTCGAAATAGCTCCACCTATGAGACCGCCCATCATACCGCCCATCATCATACCTGCCATACCGGGCATACCCATCATGCCCATACCGAGCATACCGTAATTGCCCATACATCCCATACACTGCATTAATTGATCTGCTCCGGGAAACATTCCTCCTCCGAACATAGGATTAAATCCTGGCATATATCCCGGTAACATTCCTCCCATATTCATGGGACTGCCTATCATTCCGCCTCCCATGCCCATCTGGCCCATACCGCCCATCATACCGGGCATCATCATACCTGACATCATACCTGCCATGCCGCCGCAGCATCCTCTTGCCATATTCCCCATCATCATCATCATCTGCATTGCCTGGAAAGGCATTCCAAGACCCATCATACCTGCCATGCCAAATGAACCGAACATAGTCTGCACATTAAATGAAGCACCTATTCCTATCATAAAAAAAACCTCCTGATTGCAAAAAATTTAAGTTTTATTATTTTTTTAATATATCACGACATTTTAAAAAAAGTAAATAATTTTATAATGGAAAAAATTATTTTTTGATTCTCATCACAGGCTATTTACTTTTGAAAAAAAAAAGTGATAAATTATGAGGGAAATTTCAAAAATTTTTAAAGGAGTGGATATTAATGTACGGAGTAAGTTCACAATTTTCAGCATCAATGGCCTATAGTTCAATGATAGGCGGCGGTATGGGAATGATAGGCGGTGGATTTTCCAGCGTAATGATGCAGCGTCTCATGCAGCTTCAAATGATGATGGGTGCCATGATCGGCATGCAGAGCGGTATGATGATGCAGGGTATGATGCCCGGTATGATGGGAGAAATGGGCGGTATGGAATCTATGGGAGAAATGGGTATGATGGCCGGTCTCGGACAGATGGGCGGCATGTCTCCTTTCGGTGATATGGGATTTGGCGGTTCTATGCTCGGTCAATCTATGGGCGGCATTATGGACGGAAGTTTTGCCGGAGCCGGTGCATTCGGAGGAGCAGGTGCCTTTGCGGGAGCGGGGGCCTTTGCCGGAGCCGGAGCGGGTGGATTTGCAGGTTTGGATCCATTCTCAGGCGGTGCCTTCGCGGGAGCAGGCGCACTGGCCGGAGCAGGTTCATTCGCAGGTGCCGGAGCATTACAGGGAGGAGGCTCTTTTGCCTTCGCCTTTGCCGCAAACGGTCAGGCAGAACAGAGTTCAGCAGTAGGAGCAGTCGGTTCCTTCGGTTTCCAGAACAGAATTGAAAAAGATCCCTTCGGCAGTGGCGGTACAGGTATGGGTGGCGACAGAAATTCCAATCTTGCCAATTCACCTGCTGCAACCCTTGCCATCAATAATATAATGGCTTCAGGCGTAAGTGATTTCGATAAGGTGGCGACAGAGCTTAAAGATAAATATGGAATAGAAGCCAAGGTTGACACTGTTGACGGTAAAAAATCACTGAAACTTTCCAACGGCGATGTTATATCTGACGGTAACGGAAATAACATTCTTGACAAGGCTGATTATGATATGGACGGAGCCACAAAACAGATAAAAGAAAAATATGGTATAAGTGCAAATCAGTTTGATCTTATGTATAATAAGAAACTGACTCCTGAAGAAAGAGAGAAAAAGATTGAAGCTGTTCAGAAAGAAAGAGAAGCAGATTTTAAAGCACAGTTGAAGGAACAGGGATATAAGCCGGAACAGATAGAGGATATTATGAAAGGTTATCAGGGTGGCGGAGCATTCGGAGGAGGCTATAACCCCATGGGCGGCATGGGCGGTTACAACCCGATGGGTATGGGAGGCTATAACCCCATGGGCGGCATGGGCGGTTTCGATCCCATGGGCGGTATGGGCGGATTTGACCCGATGGGCGGCATGGGCGGCCCCGGCATGATGGGAGGTATGGGTGGCCCCGGCATGATGGGAGGTTCACCTATGATGAACATGATGCGTATGTACATGTCAGTTATGCAGATGATGATGACTGCCATGGCAATGTCTGCTTTTTAAGAGAGGTATAATCTGTGACCAAACAGGAAATTAAAGAGAAGATGAAGGAATTTACAGGCTATATTCTTCAGGAGAAGGAAATTAAAGAAAAGCTTCTGAAGCTCAGGCTTGTAGCAGGTGACATGAAGATCCTGAAGGACAGAATAGCAGAACAGGATAATCTTCTTGCAGAAATTGAGTCTCTTCGGAAAGAGAAAATGTTACCTCTCATCGAAGAGATAGCACAGTTTATCAGTAAAAGGCAGAAAGAAATAATGGAGGATGAATCTATTACGGCAAAAGATTTAGACTCTATGGTGGAAAATGCCAGGAAAGACCTGGAGAATGATAAAGTCCTTAAAGATTTTTTAGATAAATTTAAAACGGCTATGTAATAGAGCCGGTGATAAACAGAGAAGAGGGGCTTGATTGGTCAGGTAGATTAATCAGGCCCCTTTTTTGTGATATATCTTAAGAAGTGAAAAGTGAGTAGTGAAAAGTGAATAGGATAAGAAATAATTACTTTTCACCATTCACTATTCACTTTACTTAAAACAGGAGGATATAATGAATAAGAAAGATTTTAACATTACCTTTATTTTCCCCCCTCAATGGACTCCTCAGAATCCCCATTATGCCATGACATCCATAGCAGGCCATCTCAGACATCATGGTTATAATGTCACACTGAGGGATCTCAATGTGGAATTTTACGATAAAATCCTTACTCCCCGGTATATTCAATATTCCAGAGAGAAAACCCTGCTGGAATATGATTATTTAAAATTGAAGGTTTTGATGAAGTGTCTTACTGAAGAAGAGGATGAGAATTTAGAGATGGAATCTGCAAAGTTGCTATATATTGAAAAATATCTGAAAGAAGAGCAGGAAGCATGGAATAACACTCATATCCTGATAGATGAAGCCGTGTCCGTTACAAGAGATTCTGAAAGATTTTACGAGGCAAATGTTCTGGTTGATGCCCTTATTATCATAGATGACGCTTTAAAGATTATATCTTTACCGTATTATCCCGAGAGATTATGTTTTAATGATTTTCGTCATACAAAAATAGCTTTTAACATGAAAGACATTTTATCATATTGTACAGATAAGAAAAGAAATATGTTTTATGATTTTTACGAAGAGATCATACCTGAAATACTGGAGGCTGATTTAATAGCAATATCAATAAATTCCTTCAGTCAGGTTCTTCCCGGTTTGACTCTTGCAAAAATGCTTAAAGAGAAGAACGGTAATTTTCATATTAATATAGGAGGAAATTTCTTCGGTCGTGTTAAGGATAATCTCCTGGAACTTCCAGGATTTTTCGAACATTTCTGTCATACTCTCGTCATGGGCGAAGGGGAAAGATTTATGTTAGAACTCTGTAATACCGTAAGATTAAAAGAAGATTTACATAAAGTACCTTCCACACTTTATTTAAGGGATGGCAGAGTAACATATACTTATAAAGGTCAGCCTGAAAAGATGAATAATCTTGGTATTCAGGATCTGGCAGGTCTTAAATTATATAAATATTTTACCGCTCATATAGTTCTGTGTATACAGAGCAGTAAAGGCTGTTACTGGGGTAAATGCAGTTTCTGTGATTCCGATTTCGGTGTTGAACATGACGGCAAATCTCTCGACAGGCTGGTACAGGAAATAAAATATCTGAGAGATAAATACAATATAAGACATTATGAATTTATGGATGAATCTATAAATCCTGCTTATATGAAATCCATGGCAGAAAGATTTATTGAAGAAAAACTCGATATAAAATGGTTCAGTAACGGAAGGCTTGAAGAAGAATTTACTCCCGAACTGCTCGCTTTACTTCAGAAATCAGGACTTACCATGGTGCTCTGGGGTTTTGAAGCAGGCAATAAAAGGATTATGGATTTAATCAATAAAGGCATTAACGTAGAAAAAAGATATGACATACTGAAGGCTTCAAGTGATTGCGGCATATGGAATTTTGCCTATATATTTTTCGGTTTCCCTACAGAGACAAAAGAAGAGGCTGCTGATACAATAAATGCCATGTGTGACCACAGAGATATAATTCATTCCTACGGAAGAAGTGTTTTTACACTTGGTAAACACAGTAAATTGAGAGATGATGCGAAAAAATTCGGCATTGTAGATATTATAGAAGATAATCAGGAACTTTCTACAAATCTCTATTATAAATCTACGTCCGGTATGACAGATAAAGAAGTAGACTCTATGATAGACCTGTGTATAGAAAAATGTAAAGATGCCTACGGAATGCCTCTGTGGATGTATCTTAAATACAGGGAAAACCTGCACCTTTATATAGCAAAATACGGTGCAGATTATGTGAAGAATTATCCTACGAAGAAGTGGTATATGCAGGATCTTGTTGTGTGGTAGTCAATCGTGAGTTGTGAGTAGTGAAGAGTGAGTCGTAGGGGCGAAACCACGCGTCACGCGTTACGCATTACGCATCACGAAAAGCAAGAAGGATAATATCTGTCCACATAGAAATTATTTTCTATAACATTCGGAGAAAGGAAGAAAGAACATGAGTAATGAACATGTGAAATATTTCAGAATAGGAAAAATCAATAAAAACGCTATTGTAACAGGTATGTGGGAATTACATGCCGATAAGTTGCCACAGGACTACATAAAATACTTTTATGATGATAAAAACAGGGTTATAAGATTTGAAAAATATGAAAGAGAGTTTCCCGGAGCTTCTTATAGAATTTATAAATATGAAGGTGACTCTCAGAGTGTAAAAATCTCGGAATGGTATGACAGATTCGGTAATCTGAAAGGTATTCACAGGTATTACTGTGATGAAAAAGGTTTGATGGTAAAAAGAGAGGAACTGGACGGGCAGAATAATGTAAAATATTATATATTGAGCCAGTATGATGAGCAGGAACGTCTTATTGAAGAAGCATGGCATAATCCCGATGACAGTCTTGATAAAAGAGACAGGCTCATTTACGACAGCCCTGATTTATCCGAACTTACCCCATCTTCGGAGGAAAAATACAATTCGTCCGATGAACTTGACGGAGTTTTCCATTATAAATGGGACGAAAGATACAATTTACTGGAAAAAAAATGGTGCAATAAAGATGGTGAACTTAAAAGTTATTACACCTATAAATATAATGATAAGGATCTTCTGACATGGATTGGTCTCTATCATGAAGATGATACGCTGCAGATGAGTCAGAATTTTACCTATGATGAAAAAGATAATAAGGTCTCAGAAGAAATATTTGACGGTAAAGGCAATCTTGTAAAACGTAATACCTGGTAGATAACAGTGAGTGGTGAGTAGTGAACAGGTTTTATTAACTCACTATTCACCACTCAATATTCACTACTCACTATTCACTTTTCACTTATTCTTCCTTCCTGCCCTTGAAGCTCTGTCTCCGATTTGCTTTACACCGTAAAGCATGTCTCCGCCTTTCATAATTTTCCCGAGTCCTGTTTCGAGATTTAATATATCCTCATCAAGTA
>JBEHWO010000050.1:0-25219 GCA_040217695.1 Vulcanimicrobiota bacterium
ATTAAATGCTTATGCTCAGGTCAGTAAAATTCGAACATAAATATGCTGTTTCCGGTCTTTATTTCGTCATTTTCTTTCAGTTCTGTTTTAACATCGACTTTCAGTCCGTTTACATAGGTACTGTTTGTACTGCCCAGGTCTTCAATAAAACACCTGTTTCCCTGAACCGTAATCATGGCATGCCTGGACGAAACCTGAGGATCGGAGTCAAGACATATATCATTTCCTGGAGCCCTGCCAATAGTTACGGTATTCCTGTCAATAAAGAAAACAATGTCTCCCCTGCCTTCCCTGCAACATATGAGCCTGCCGTAAGAAGGTTTTTTATCTAAAGGTTTTTTATCGGAGTCATGGACAAAATTAAATATCATATTACCGATTTTTATTTCATCACCGCTGTTCAATTCAGCCATAGCATCAATCTTTATACCATTCACATAAGTTTTATTGGTGCTTCCCAGATCTTCTATAAAATATCTCTTATCTTCCAGGGTAATCACTGCATGCCTTGAAGATACCTGGGGGTCATAATCGAGATACAGATCATTTCCCGGTGCTCTGCCTATTCTGGTAACAGTTTTATCAAGACGATAGGTAATACTGCCTTTACCTTCTCTGTAACATGTGAGCTTTCCCACTGCAGCGTCAGATACATCATGACCGGAAACAGAGGAAACCATTGTTTGTCCGCAAGGCTCTGTAATTGAGATAGGAACCGTTCTGTCTCTTACAGATTCTTCGTGAGATACAAATTCAGTCAATTCCACAGGAACCGTTCTGTCTCTTACAGGTTCTTCCTGTGGCATATATTCTGCCACAGGAGAGGTTATTTGTTCCTGGCCGGCCGGGAGATTATGTTCTTCTACGTATGTTTCTCCCCTTTCTTTTCTTATAACACCCTGGTTTTCCTGAATTTCCTTCCTTAGTTTTTCAGGTATGTCACGTTCAAGGAGCCTGTTATAATATTCAAGAGATTTTTTCTTTAAACCAGCTTTTTCACAGCACATAGCTACGGACAGGAGAAGTTCATGATTTTCTTTATCCAGTTCCAGAGCCCTTACATATTGCAGATTGGCATTAAAACAGTCTCCCCTGTTCTCATATTCCCTTGCTTTATATATATAGTCCTGAGATTTCTTTTTACTGTGTAATTTAAAAAATTCATTTTTTATTTCCTGAATTGATTGGATTTTATTTTTCAGCACAGGATCATGCTTTTTATATTCATCGGAGATAACAGGGTCAGATTGTTTCATTTCATCCGGCAGCCGGGGGGCGACATCATTGATTTCCGGGACAGATCGATCTTCTTCAATTGCCCCAATCTCTTCCGACGGCACAGGAGCCATCTCACTGATTTCTTCAACAGGTTTCTCTTCTTCTACGTTCTCTACTTCTTCCGCCGGCTGAAGATTTTTTTCACTGGTTTCTTCAACAGGTTTCTCTTCTTCGATTATCTCTACTTCTTCTGACGGCTGATGGAGTTTTGATTTAATTTCCAGCATACTGTGTTCTTCTTCATGTGCTTTTTCCTGTTTTTTTCGCCCCTCCGGTTCAGGTGGTTTTCTTACGACAGTAAGTTCATCATCTTCTTCGACAGATGGTTTACATATTTTCGGAATACTATTTCTCACTTCTTCCGGTATATTCATATTTAATATCTTATGGTACACATCAGAAGCCCTGTCAAAGAAACCAAGTTTTTCAAAACATCGGGCTATGGACAGAAGAATCTGATAATTTTTATCATCAAAATCCAGAGCTTTCATATATTCAAAATTGGCGCTAAAAAAATCACCTTTAGCCTCGTATTCTCTGGCCATGGAAATATGACACGATCCTTTTTTTACCGATTGAAGATTAATCAGTTCCTGTTTTACTTCACCTATGGATTGGAATCTGTCGTGCGGTTTAATTTGAAGCGCTTTTGCTATAATCCTGCTTAAAGCTTCGGAAACAGAAGAATTAAGCTCGTGTACAGGAGGGAAATAGGGAGTAAAATCTCTCGGGTGATGCCTGGTAAGAATATGAAATAGCGTTGCTCCAAGGGCATATATATCGCTTTTAGGTTCTGCCCTGCCAAGCCACTGTTCAGGAGGAGCATATCCTCCCGTCAGAAGTGCATATTGAGTGACCTGACTCGTACAACCCTGAAAAATTTTGGCTATTCCGAAATCAATTAATTTTAAATCTCCATGACCGGTGATCATAATATTGGAAGGCTTCATATCTCTGAATATTATAGGTTTCGGACGTTCATGAAGATATTGAAGGACATTGCATATGGTAATAGCCCAGGTAATAACAGTATCTTCAGGAAAATACTCCTGTTCCTTTAGATTCTTTATCATTTTATCGACTGTCTCACCTGTTATATAATCCATTACAAGGTATAATTTTTTATCTTCCACAAAAAAATCCACTATACCCGGTATATTGGGATGTTCAAGACCGGCAAGGATCTGTGCTTCAATACGAAAACTCCTCTCTACAACTTCCAGAGGAATCCCTTCTGCCTGATGCATTTCCTTGACAGCCCAGTGTTTACCGGGAAGATTAAGGTCACGACTCAGATATACTACACCAAACCCCCCTGAAGCAATACCATTTACTATTACATAACGATTGTTTATAATTTTTCCTATAGAAGGATAGGAAACAGCTATCCTGAGGCTCCTCTCACTTCTATATTCCAGGACAATATAAAAACTGTCTTCATCCATAAAAAAGTCCAGAATGGCAGGAGAAGACGGCTTTTTATCTATCTTCATAGGTTCTTTACTTTTTTCTCTGTATTCTTCTATAACAGGTTTATAGAAATCACCTGACGTGTCTATTTTTATCTGTTTTAACAGAAGAGTAACGCCTGTGTCGATATCTTCCACAAGATAAAAAGAGGTTTTTTCTCCGGCAGGAATTGTTTTTAAAATCTTATATTTGTTAAATATTAACCGTTCCATAGTAAAATAATTTTATCGCAACATACATGGTATGTCAAATATTTCACGGAACAATCATCTCAACACAACCGCTTCGAGCTGAATACTGACTTCATCGTATTGAAAATCGTAAGAAGGGCTTATTCTGACGAATTGATTCTCACCTGTATTAAGGTTAAGACCGGTGCTTAAAACATTTATCTCCCCTTCATCAATATTATAATTCATTGCGAAATCAATCTCCGAACCTCCGGAAAAACTATAAGAAAACTGTCCTGTTAATTCATGACTTCCCGTATAATCTGCAGAAATATTTTCTATTTTAGTGTCATAGCCCATAAATGAATAGGAAATCTGTGTTCTCAGATTCTCCGTTATTCCTATGTCAAGTCCTATATTACCGGACGTATTTACAGTCGTGGCATAATCAAAATCTGTTTCTTTCGAAAAAACAGAGCCATATATTGAAAAACTGTCAGAAAAAGACAGAGTCATAATACCGGTCATTTTATGACTGTCATACTCGCCCAGGTTCATTTCACCGGAACAGGAGAACTGCAGCATACCTGTGTCACCGAATGTTACAGGACTGTGAGAAAGTAATATTTTTGTCTTTTCACACCACATACCGTCACTGTCTCTGTTTAAAGCGGCTGACAGAGAAAAAAGCAGGGGCGTACCCGGTATGGCAGTCTGTTTCTGTTTCCAGAGAAAATCAAAATTACCGGACATATCACTGCTATCACATGTATATGCCATATCAATACTGGACCAGCCAAGATTATGATATAAACCAAACGTACCTGCAGAATTATTATCTCCGTCTATAGTTATATCTATAGTTGACTGAGTATTATCGGTAATATTACAGACATAATTCATGGCGCCGGAAAAAGTGCCGGAGAAATTAGAAGGTTCAAGATAACACTTCATAAAAGACTTTTCTGTCAGTAATTGCTTGAAATCCATGGATATATTTCCGTCTGTATGATTTTTAAATGTTATATGTTGCAGAGATTTTGTGCTCATATAAGGCAATATGGTCATCATATCGGAAAGAGACTCCGATTTAAAAGAAAGTGCATCAAATCTCATATTCCAGAAATCATAATTATTTAAATCAATAGGATAACCGGGGGTAATTATTGTACGGTCAGATACCGGATAAATACTGTCTTTTATCTGATTATTTTTTATGTCCTTTTTATCCTGATAGTTATATATAAAATTCCTGTCAAAAGCTTCGGTTCTATAAAAGCAGAACAGAACCATAAAGATTACTGCGATCCCTCTGAAGATGTTTCCGATACGATACATTATTACCAACCTCCCCTCTAAGTATTTATACCATACATTAATATATTTGTCAACACAATCGTATTTTTAAATTACAATATATTCAAAAACAACTCACATGCTCAATAAAAACGCATCAAGTGCTTATAACGGTAATTATTCTGCTGGTTATAGTCGTGACGCGTAACAGGTGACACGTGACAGGGCATGCCCTTCAGAGTAACAATGACGGAGGAAATTCGGGAAACTTTGAAGCATTCAGTATGAACCTTCAGGCTTTCGCAGGTAATATGGGTTAAAAAAATAAAATAGCCGGTTCTTCCGAACCGGATATTTTATTTTTTATACCTTTTCCCGTTATGCGACATGCAATATTTTCTTTATGAACATCCGAACGTCATGCTCTTCTTTCCGTAAACAGATATTTCTGGAGGCTACTGCAGACTTGCACTGCCCAGGCTATCATCTGCCAGCACTTTACTGGAGTAGCCGGAAATATTTCTCCTTCATGATAGCGAAGACCATATTTATTTTTCAATTTTGCATCACATCCTTTTACCTATATAGTCGGCAATTTTGGAAAAATATTTCTAATTAATGAAAAAATTTTTCATTTTTATACTGGCATTTTTATGCTATAATAAAAATATTATTGAGAGTATAAAGGAGCCTGCAAAATAACATATGACGGAAACATTATTTATAAATAACGAAGAAATTTACTGGTCTTTCTGGGGACAGTTATGTTATATAAAAAGCCATAAGTCTGCCGCACTGAATATATTGCATCTTACGGAACATTCTCTCTGTATATATTTCGCCACAATGGTGGAATATCTCGACAACAGTATCCAGAGGGCCATGGATAATTACAGCGATACTCTGGATAAAAGAGCTATAACCAATCCCGGTGCATATGAACTGGGAAAAGACGAATGTGTTCAATGCGGAGGATGTTGCTGGACCTGGCCATGCAGTCTTACTCAGGAAGAGGCAGAGAAAATAGCTGACTATCTGAATATTCCCACAGAAGTCTTTATGGAACATTATACTGTAATAAACAATGGCATAAGAACTATAAGGCGCCATGAATGGGAAGACATTGCCAATAAAACGTTAGACGGCGAAAGATTATATGATATTAACACACCATGCGTATTTTTTGATGACACCACCAGGAATTGTAAAATACACAGTGTAAAACCTCTTGAAGGTAAAGAATGCAGATGCTGGGAAGAAGAAAAAGCCTTCAGGCATGGAATAAATATGTTGAAGCAGAAATACAGTAAAAAAATGCAGAACCTGCTTGATGCACTTGAACAGGGAACATGAGCAGTGCCCGGAAAAATTCTGCTCACTATTTACCGGGGTGAGCATAAATAATACATATATGCTCTCGTGACGCGTAACGCGTGACGGGAAGAAAACGTTTATTACATGCCTGTGCTCATGTCAGTAACATTAGAAAAATTTGCTATTTTTTCCGCCGTTCCGAGTAATACAAGAAGATCATTTTCATTCAGAACAGTGTTTCCGTCAGGATTTTCTATCACCTGAGAATCTCTCTGAATTGCCAGCAATGTAATCTCATATTTCTTTCTCAAATCAATTTCCACAAGGGATTTACCTGTTATAGAATCTACCTTCCCGAGACGCAGTGCCGTAATTTCAATAGCAGGTATATGAGCCAGGTCATGAATGGTGCCGGCTGTATCAGTGGTACGAAACATTTTATATCTATCATTCCTGGCATGGGAAATAATTTCTTCAATTTCATCAGAGGGTATAAAATATTTCTTTAACACACTGGTAAATATTTCAATAGATGTTTCAAATTCTTCCGCAATGACTTCATTTGCTCCGAGCTTATAGAGAGAATCCATATCCAGAACAAATCTGGTTCGTACAATAATATATATACTTTTATTCAACCGCCTCAAAGATTCTGTAATCCTGAGTGTCGAAGGGGGATCATTTATACCTATGGTAACAATCCTGGCTTTCTCAATATTAAAATGGTGAAGAACCGTATCATAAGCGGCATCTCCGTAAAAAATCGGTTCACCTTTTGCCCTTTCTTTTTTCACCGTATCAGGATTTAACTCTATAATCACATAGGGAATACCGGTAAGTTTACATGCACATGCCAGATTTCTTCCGTTTACCCCGAAGCCTATTATGATTACATGATTTTCCATTTTATCTTTTTTCTCAGGCTCTTCACCTTCTTCTTCCGATAAAAAGGCTGTTTTCATTCTCACAGGTACCTTTAAAGCAATATGGGAGAGAGGTTTTGCAAGGATTATTACAAAGGTAGTAAGAGCCATTGTGAGAACCGATACGGAAATAAATACCTGATAGGCATAATCTGAAAGGAGTCCGTATTTGATGCCTGTTTTTGATAATATGAATGAGAACTCTCCTATCTGAGACAGTGCAAGGCCGGCTAAAATAACCGTACGAAAAGGATAGCCCAGTAAAGCAGTACAAAAACCTGCAATAATACATTTTAGCATAATTATAACAATTGTTATAAAGATAATAATCCAGAAATTGTTATAAATAAAACCTGCATTTATAAGCATACCTATAGAGATGAAGAAAAAGCTCATAAATAAATCTTTCAGAGGTAAAATACTTGCCATGGTCTGATGACCGTATCCTGATTCAGATATGATTATTCCTGCAAGGAAGGCTCCCAGTGCAAGAGAAAGGCCGGCGCTGTAAGTTATCCAGGCCTGTCCGAAACATATGGATACAACGGTCAATATAAACAGCTCTTTACTTCTTGTTCTTGTTACTCTGTATAAAAGATAGGGTACAATCCATTTTGCACCTGTTATTACAAGAGCAATAATACCTGTTATTTTGGCTATAATTAAAAAAATTGAAGTATCTGTTGCAATACTGTTCCCTCCCAGAAGAGGTGTAAAAAGCATCATTGGAACTATAATAATATCCTGAAATATCAATATAGCAAGTGACACTCTTCCATAGGGACTGTCCATTTCACCTCTCCCCTGAATAATTTTCAAGACAATAGCTGTGCTGCTGAGAGATACAAGGAAACCTGCGAAAATAGCATCACCTGTTTTATAACCGAATAATTTCAGTATTAAAAACGTAAAAATTATAGTAAAAATTACCTGAAGCGAACCTCCCATAAGGGCAGGTTTTTTAAACTGCACCAGATGGGCTATTGAAAATTCTATACCTATGGTAAAAAGTAGAAGAATAACGCCTGTTTCTGCAAGAATTTCTACTTCATGAACAGATTTTACCAGCCCCAGACTATAGGGACCTGCTATGGCTCCTGTAATAAAAAAACCAATTATACCGGGAATTTTCAGTTTAAAACATATACATAGAGAAATCACGGAAAGGGTTAAGATAATGATCATTTCATCAAATAAAGATACATTCATAAAAAACCTCCTGAATAAACGGAGAAGTGAAAAGCGAGCTTCACCTCTCACCTCTCACCTCTCACTGACGGTCATGACCGTTCGGTCACAACGAAGAATAAGAACTATTCCTCCCGTCACGCGTTACGCGTCACTATATATAAGATTTTGGTTATTAATTTATCTGTTACGGTACTAAGGACTGCAGGAAAAATAACTCCGGCAAATTGTTAGAACAATCAGTATCCTCCCGTCACGCGTTACGATATATAAGATTTTGGTTATTAATTTATCTGTTACGGTACTAAGCTTTATTTTACGCCATTAGACATAAAAATTCCTATACCCTGAAATTACCCGGAGCGGCAATCAGTCATATGAACCGTATATTTTTATAATCATGGCCATCCCGGACGGACTGTTCATAAAATTTCACTGCTAAAAATATTTCTCAGAAGATTCTTTTAACGTATGACTTTCTCTTTCCATCCAGTGAGACGTTTCTTCTCCCAGTAATCCTCCCAGCAGTCCTGCTGTCGGGAGAGCCACCACGGCAGGCATGGCCAGACTTCCCAGGGCAGTGCCAAGGATTACTCCGGCAAGGCCTGACATTATATGCCATCCTTTCATTTCACTGACTTTTTTTATGGCATTTTTTATAAAAGATCCTTTTTCTTCTTTCGGAGGGAAAAGAGTTTTATCAGGCTCTGTCATAACAGGAGCAGAATCATCTATTATCCCTTTAGAACCAAGGACAAAACTGCCCATCTTGGGGAAACTGGCCTGAGGACTGTGTATTACTCCTGGGATAAGCCATTCTTTTATCTTCTGCTCATCAGGCAGAACTGAATTGAGCAGTTTCAGTTGATTCGAGTAACAGCTGTTTCTTGTAGTATGATAGGATTCTTTACTTAAATCTTTCAAAGATTCTTCCAGGCTGTTCTTTAAAAATTCCTTTTTCTGTTCAGGACTCAGGTTGAGTTTATATCTTATAAGCTTACGGCCTTCTCTTCTGCAGGTTTTCTGCACCACGTCTTTCCAGGATCCAAGCTGATAAACACTTTTATACTCATCTTTTTTCATGCCATGGACAGGATTATATGTCTGTCCTTCTTTAAGCCTTGCTTCAAAAGAAACTACCAGTCCGTTCTGAGTTTCTCCTTCAGGTGTTTTCAGACCGTGACCGTCTTCAAATTCGAAATATGCCAGAGTATGCCCTGCAATCCATTCAGGACTGAATGGTTTTACAACAAAATAAATATCTTTTACGCCGGAAGGATCTATGGATACCTCTTTAAATACAGGTTCCCAGTTTTCCTTTTGCTCTGCTTCTTTAAAACCCCATCTTACATTACCTATGTGAATTTTTCCGTCTTCCGTTGTTCCCAGATATGTTGCCGGACGCTGATCTTTACGCCATGGCAGATCATCTGTTTTACCTGTCATGACAGGAGCTACATTCCCCGTTTCAGGCGATTTATCAAACCTGTCTATCTGAGATATATCTGTCGATTCTTTTTTTATTACCGGTATATGATGATTTTTAATATTGTAATTACTGGAAATTTGCATATGTTCCCCTCCTGTAATCAATCATAAAAACATTTTAACATTTTATATTGAGAGTGACAAGATAGATAGTATTTTTTTATGACAGTCAGATTTATTTTTACCGGAAAATAAAGATCTGTGTGCCATACTTCCCGGACACTTTTCAAATTTCTTATTTATTTTCTCCTGTAATCAGGTTAACTTATAAAAATATTTTATCATGATAAACTTTATTATTGATCTGAGCATAAATATGTAATAAAGGTCTTTCTCTCCCGTAACGCGTGACGGGAGCTTATATGTATTATTATGTTCTCTTCGGTAAGAGGTTGTCAAGAAATAACCCGATCATATTTACGTCTATATCGTGACGCGTAACGCGTAACGCGTGACGCGAGGATGATAACCGTTCTAACAATTTGCCAGGGTTATTTTCTTACAGCCCCTAAGAGGGAGATATTTATGGCAGAATTATCTGTTTTTCACTTTCCGGAGTTATTTTCTTTTAATTTGCCTGTGCTGCAAACAGAAAAAAGAGTATTTGTTATAGATACCTATATGGGACCTGTATCTATAAAAGAAGTACTGGATTACTGCGACAGGACAAAAAAAAGAATCTATGCAGTAAATACCCATTCTCATTTCGACCATATATGGGGTAATGCAGCCTTTAAACATGTTGATATCATAGCACACAGTACATGTTTTGAAGCGATAAAATCTGAAGGAGAAAAAATTCTCAAAGACATGTCAGAGAAAAATCCTGACATGATAAAGGAAAACATTGAAATTGTTCTGCCAAATCTTATCTTCGACAGGGAACTGATATTTCAGGACAGGGATTCAACCGTAAAAATAAAACACCTGCCCGGTCATTCGGCAGACTCCTCTGTAATAATGGTAATGCCGGAGAATATTCTGCTTGCAGGTGATATGGTGGAAGACCCCATGCCTTTACTTCAGGGTAGCACAGACATTTACATAAAAAACCTTAAATACCTGGATGAAATGAATTTTTCCAGAGTAATACCATGTCATGGGAAAAGACAGGATAGTCGCCTTATAAAAGACAATATATATTATCTGGAAGGATTAAAAGAAATGGTTTCGGAAATCGTCAAAAAAGGTGAATATCCG
This sequence comes from Vulcanimicrobiota bacterium, assembly GCA_040217695.1. Taxonomy (GTDB): domain Bacteria; phylum Vulcanimicrobiota; class SpSt-956; order SpSt-956; family JAKJGF01; genus CALARM01. The sequence continues at coordinate 10,328 of JBEHWO010000050.1, forward strand.
ACAGAAGAGAATATACCATTGAAATCTCTTATTAAAGCGGGAAAAACACCTTTTTATAAAGAAGAACACAGAAATAATATAAAGAAAGTTATGGAGGAGATGGAGAATAACACAACGTCAGAGTGATGCGTAATGCGTGATGGGTAACGCACAATATAAACCGTTCATGTGTCACTCAATCATAACGGAATCTCCTTATAGAGCCATGGCACATCGTCACAGTACTGTAAAACTGGTATTTCGCTCTCTGGGCAACAGAAATTATCTTTTATTTTTTATAGGCCAGGGCATATCTCTCATAGGCACATGGTTCCAGTTCACAGCCATGAGCTGGCTTATATATAGCCTGACAAAATCATCTTTTCTGCTGGGCGTGGTAAGTTTTACAGGTCAATTTCCGGCATTTCTTCTGTCACCTTTTGCAGGAGTCATCGCAGACAGGGTAAGCAGAAAAAACATTCTTATAATAACACAGATCCTTTATATGCTTCAGGCACTCATACTTGCCCTGCTTGTTCTGAACAAAAGTATAACCATATGGAACATTATCTTATTAAGCCTTCTGGGAGGTATTATCAGCGGTTTCGATATGACAGCAAGGCATTCTTTCGTATCTGATATGGTTGAAACAAAAGAACATCTCGGCAATGCAATTGCATTGAATTCATCGCTCTTTAATATGGCCAGATTGATAGGTCCTACAGTAGCAGGTCTGGTTATAGGAGTGGCAGGAGAAGGTCTGTGTTTTCTTATTAACAGTATCAGTTTTCTTTCTATTATCATTGCTCTTCTTGCTATGAAGATAAACAGAGTAAAAAAAGAAACAAAAAAGTTAGATTTTCTCCCCGGTATAAAAGACGGATTTTCCTATGCATTCGGTTCCGTACCTGTTAAAATGACATTATTCCTTACAGCAGTAATCAGTTTAACCGTAATGCCTTACGGAGTTCTTATGCCTGTTTTTGCAAAGGAAATTTTTCATGGAGGCCCTCATACGCTGGGTTTTCTCATGTCTGCTTCAGGCCTTGGCGCACTTACGGGAGCACTTACCATTGCTTCAAAACAGACAATCAGAGGATTTGAACGGATCATTCCCGCAGGGGCATGTCTGAGCGGTATAAGCCTTACAGTTCTCGCCTTTTCCTCAAACTTTTATCTCTCCATGGCACTGATCTTTTTGACAGGATACGGAATGATTACCTTTTTCACATCAAGTAACACACTCATACAGACCCTTGCAGAAGAACATATGTGCGGCAGGGTTATGAGTCTGTATACAATGTCCTTTATGGGCACCATGCCACTGGGCAGCATTCTTGCAGGTTCTATCGCACAGAAGATAGGCGTGCAGTATACAGTTCTCACAGGAGGACTCTTCTGTCTTTTCGGTGCGATGGTGTTTATCAAAGAATTACGCAGGGAATCGGTGAATTACAAAAAAACATAGAAATTTATATCAGTGTATGTGATTGTAACGCATAACCCTTGACGGGAGTAGAAAAAAATCAAAGGAGAAAGATCATGGAGAAATTGTTACTCATATTTTTTCTTTTATTATCATTAAACGCATTTTCTCAGGAACTGCCATCTTCCATGATTAATCATGGAGAAATGGTTCTTGTTCCTGAAGGTGAATTTATTATGGGTACAGATGCGGCACAGATAAAAAACACGATAGGCCTTTTAGGAGGCTGTGAAGAATGGTACATACTGGAATATCCGAAACACAGGGTAAATCTCCCGTCCTATTATATAGACAAATATGAAGTGACCAATAAAGATTACTGTGAATTTTTAAATAAAGCAGGCAATCAGGAAGAAGAGAAAGGTGTTTTTTACATTAAAATAACATCCAGTAACTGCCTCTTATATCAGGATCAAAAAGGTATGTTCAAACCGAAAAAAGGTTATGAAAACTACCCTGTCATACTGGTTTCCTGGTACGGTGCACAGGCCTATGCAAAATGGGCAGGTAAACGTATCCCTACAGAAGCGGAATGGGAAAAGGCAGCCAGGGGAACAAAAGGATGGTTCTGGCCATGGGGCAATTCATGGGATAAAGATAAATGCAATAACTGGAAAATGAAAAAGAAAAATCTACTGAAACTTATGCCTGATATTTATGACGGAAGAGGCCCACTGCCGGGAGGTTCCTTCCCGGAAGGGGTAAGTTCTTACGGTGTAATGGATATGTCAGGTAATGTGGCTGAATGGTGTGACGAATGGTACGGAGTCTATCCGGGTTACCCCTATTATGCAGGAGATAATTATTATGAATTTACTCATAAAGTGACAAGAGGAGGCTCATGGGGAATAGATATGCCGGGAGGTCTTCGATGTGCCACAAGAAGCATACACCGCTCCTATGCACCTGACCCTTATACAGGGTTCAGATGCTGTATGGATATAAAAAATTAACATAATGTTAACATAAGCTTCTTGTATGGATATAGAGTAAGGATTTATAATGGTGAGTGGTGAGTGGTGAGTGGTGAGTGGTGAGTGGTGAAAAGTGAAAAGTGAAAAGTGAAAAGTGAAACTTACCCGTGACGCGTTACGCGTTACGCGTCACGATTATGGTGAGTCGTGAGTCGTGAGTCGTGAAAAGTGAAAAGGGAATTATATATCATCCGGGAGGATAGTTATGATAATCAATAAAACACCGGTCCAAACAGGCAATAAAATTATATCATTACCAAAAACAGAAAAAGAAGAGATTAAGGATAAAGTAACACTCGGCTCTTCAGGAGAAGGTCCGAAGAATGGGAGCGATATAGCCAGACAACAGAGCATATTCCAGAAAGGGAAAGAGGCTTTTATGAAAGGTGCTGTTCAGACATCGGAATATATTGACAGCCATTCTGTATTAAAGGATTCCGTTGATACAGGGGTAAAATTTTTCAAAACAATAAAAGCCTTTCCAAGTTTTATATATCCGAGTTTGATAAATATGAGTGCTGAAGAACAGGCTATGGTTATCTCTACACTGGATAAACTTCCCATGAAAGATATAAATGCAGTCAAAAGTATAAAAATGGATCAGGTTCTTCCTGATGCTGCAGGTCTGGCTTATCCTGTTCCTTCTTCCCCTTTTATAAGGCTTTCCAGAGAGCAAATGAATATTTCAGAAAACTGGGCAAAGTTTGTTACAACCCATGAAGTTGGCCATACCAGAGATTTCGAAACAGCCCTTTTCGGACTTTTCGGGAAGGAGAGCAGTAAAGCACCATGGGGGAAACCTCCTTATATAAGTGATTATGCTTCTACTGAAAAAGTAGAAGATTTTGCCGAAAGTTTCGCCACCTATTACAGGGACCCGGAAAAACTCAAAGCCCGGTGTCCTGAAAAATATGCAAGACTTCAGCAATTCGAAAAAGCCAGTTTTTTTGAAAAACTTATAGATAATGAAGCCTTCAGAGAAACAGGCAAATTTATGGGAGAAAATCTTCAGAAAGTTCCCTATCTTCAAAACGGACTGGCGATGATAAGTTATATATCCGGTTTCCTACAGGCATACAAAGGCCTGGGAGAAATGCGCAGAGGAGAAGAAACAGGGGACGTAAAATCAAAAATGGACGGAACCCTTGATTTTGCAGCAGGACTCTGTTTTGCGAGCAAGGTTTTCTGTATAGCAGGTATGGCCATAGACGGAACAAAAACTGAACTGGACAGAGCAATAAAAAATAAAGAAATTACTGCAGAACAGGGCAATGCAGTAATAGAGCACACTGTAGGACTTATTGCAGGCCCTGTCGGTAAAGTCATTAACTGGGTTCTCTCAAAAATTCCTGGCAATGAATTTCATAAAATCGATAGTAACACAGTCGAAGGTCTGACAGATAATATTTCTGCAAAGAAGCTGGATGTATTGAATACTTTATCAGGGAAAGAACTTACAGGGAAAGAAATGAAGAAGTTACTGGGTAAACTCGGTTTTGACGAAGAGGAAATCTCACAGATAAACGATCGTTCCAGAACATATTCAGAGGTTAAGAATAATGTAAGTTATAAAATTACTGACAGTGCAATAGAAAATCTGCATAATATGATTCCGGAAGACAGACTGGATCTGCTTGCTTCATTCAGAGGCAGAGAATTTAACGGGGAAGAACTGGATAAAGCTCTGAAAGAATTAAATCTTACTCCTGACGCTCTGGAACTTGTTAAAATATTTTCCCGGACTTCAGATATAAAACATGAAGAGAGAAAAGAAACAGGCAGTCTCAAGAAAGCGGCAGGTATAGCTATAGGAGCAGCAGCAGGCTCTACGGCAGGAGGCTTCATTGGCCCCTATCTGGGTGTTATGGGAGGCTTCGCCCTGGCCGGTCCAATAGGGGGAGTTCTCGGCCTGATTGCAGGTGCCATAGCAGGCGTGGCTGCAGGAAGCCGTATGGGCGGTAAAATCGGGAAAGCAGCCGGAGGCGCTCTGGATAAACTTCACGATAAAATATCAAATTAGAATGTCCGGTGACCGGGTATCTCCCGGTCACCGTAATTTTCAAGGGAAAAATTGTTCAGGACTGTAAGAACAATAAGTCCGGAAAATTATCAGAACACTTAGGGGTTGTCAAGAAATAACCCAATCGTATTTACGTCTATATCGTGACGCGTAACGCGTAACGCGTGACGCGAGGATGATAACCGTTCTAACAATTTGCCTGGGTTATTTTCTTACAGTCTCTTAGTATCCTCGCGTCACGATTATAGCCCTACACAACCTCGACTCTGCTCTGATCACCTATTAAAAATCTGTGGCTTCTCGGTCTGCCTGTGCATCGTATTATGGAAGCGCCCCGTCCCAGAAGACTTCTTTCTATTCTTATATCTACATTTATAACCCTGCATTCCTCCATTAAGATGCTGTATTCTATTTCACTGTTAGAGATTTCACAGTTATTATGGATGGAGGTATATGGGCCGATATAACTGTCTTTTATGGAAATATTTTCTCCTATGATTACAGGGCCTCTGACTATACAGTTAATCACCTCTGTGTTTTTCCCTATTATTACCTTGCCTGCTATATCAGAATCATTGACATATCCCTCAATCTTCCGGTGTTCCAGTTCAAAGGCTCTATCCAGGACAAGCCTGTTTGCTTCAAGCAGATCTTCCGGCTCCCCCGTATCTTTCCACCAGCCTGTTATTTCAGAATATCTCACGACTTTACCGTTATTTAAAAGGTACTGATGGGCATCAGATATTTCCAGCTCTCCTCTGGCACTCGGTTTTATATTATTTACTGCTTCAAATATAATATGTTTATATATATAAAGCCCTGTTACAGCATAATGACTTTTAGGTTTTACAGGTTTTTCTTCTATTGACAGAATATTGCCGTCTTTAATCTCAGGAACGCCAAAACGCTGCGGGTCTCTTACCCTGGCAAGCACTAGCTGACAGTCAGGATTATGAGCTTCAAATTCTTCTATAAAACGTTTCACACCGCCTACTATCATATTATCTCCCAGATAAAAAATAAAATCATCTTTTCCTATAAAGGGCTCGGAAATTTTCACTACATGAGCAAGCCCCCGCGGTTCATCCTGTTCTATATAGGTTATATTTATATTCCATAATGAACCGTTGCCCAGAGCAAAAATTATTTCATTTTTCGTATCACTTCCCACTATTACTCCTACATCTTTTATACCTGCCTCTGCGACTGCTTCCAGTGCATAAAATAGCATAGGCTTATTTGCAATAGGTATGAGATGTTTGTTATTTGTATGGGTTATAGGACGAAGTCTTGTACCACGTCCTCCGCTTGTAATGAGTGCTTTCATAAATTATCTCCTTTTATTTTTCTATTTCTCCAAAAACAAAGACTGGTTTATTTTTAATATTAAGAAATTTTTCTATTTCCTGTTCTACAAATAATGCCTGTTCCGATGTATCAAGCCATGAAATCAAGGTTCTTTCTTTTCCGTCTTTCATTCTGGCATTAAGGCAATAAGTAGGATATTTATTTTTATACCTGGTTATATCCTGTTTGCAGAAAAGTTGATCCATATCTGCTGAAAAAAGAGTTAGATGCCCATACCAGGGTAATGGTTTATGTCTTATGGAAACAGTCTCTTCGCTCACATCAAAAATAGTTGAATTGATAAAATGTGTCATAGTTATATAATTCACTACTAAAGCAACATTACCCAAAATAAGAAGAAATATTAATACTTGCTGAATATCCATGTTACCTTTAGGGGTTGTCAAGAAATAACCCAATCATATTTACGTCTATATCGTGACGCGTAACGCGTAACGCGTTACGCGAGGATGATAACCGTTCTAACAATTTGCCAGGGTTATTTTCTTACAGTCTCTTAGTAACAAGAAAATAAATAAGAAAAGTATCAACTCCTAATGAATTAATAAGAGATCTTATGCTTGAATACTTGCTGTACCACCTACATTTTATTACAAGGTGTCTATCCTGAGTTTCCATTGTTACTCCCTCGGGCATGGGAACAGAACTTTGCTTTCTCAGAGTATTTTCCCTGACCATATCAGGCATATTGCTGAAATCTGATATGGCATAACAGTTACGGCAATTTGCAATAAATTTTTCCCTGTCCAGATCACGTTCTTCAAGAATTTGTCCACATTGCTGGCAGTGCATAATATAAAATCCTTTTCAATAATAATAAAGCTATAATGCCTCTCCCAACATTATTCTTTTTAGTAGCTTTTTCCGAATAAAATCTTAGAACTATTTAGGGATTCTTCAAAAGAAAAAAATTTCCTATTATTTTATCATTCTCTCTAAACAAATAAAAGCTATAATATTTTTGAATTTTTATAAAAAAAAGCAGGAGAATCTGACATGTTTTGTGTAATCTTAACATAAAATAAGACCACCATGAAGTTTACACAAAATTTATAACAGAATCGAACCTTTTATAAAATATTAAGATAAATAGAGAGGGATAGTTTTACCTGTGGATAAAATGAATAATAATGATATAGATAATGATAAAGAGGAAAATACGTCATCGGATGAAGATTTTCATGTAGAAAATATACTGGAGAAAGCAGAAGCTCTCCGGCAAAAAGGTCTTATAGGAGAATCTCTTACTTCATATACACAGGCATGGGAATACTTTAAAAATAAAAAGAAAGTTGAAAAAGCAGCAGAAGTATATGAAAAAATTAAATTCCTCAAAGAAGACATTCCTGCCCTCATGTCTATGGCCTCCCTTTATAAAAACACAGGTGATTTTGATAAAGCTATTGAATGTTATCAGAAGATTTTAAATATTGACGGCAATCACCGTGAAGCTTTAAAGGAATTCAGCCGGTTAAATTTCGAATTGAACAAATATGATTACATTATGCCATGCCTGAAAAAATTATCCATTATAGAACCGGATAATGTAGAGTTTTTTCTATGGACCGGCTCTGTCCTGGAAAAACATGGAAGAACAAGAAAAGCTATAACAAATTATCTTAAAGCAGCAGATAATGCAAGAGAAAAAGGCATATATAAACAATCCAGAGAAATCTTAAAGAGAATCTTAAATATTTCCCCAAATAACATGGAAGCTCTGGAGAAACTGAAAAAAATTGACCTGGAAATAAAAAAAGAGGGAGAAAAAAAAGAAAATACCCGAAAAAAAACAGCAGTATCTCCGGAGAAAGAAGAAAAACTGCCAGAAATACTAGAAGAGCCATATGAGAAGATTGAAACTGCAGAGAAAAAAGAAGAGCGAAACGATCCTGCAGAAGCAACATCGGAAGAAATAATAGAAAGAAAAGCTTCGGAATATACTGTATCTGAAGAAACTCATGAAAAACACATTGACGAATATACCGTGCCAGGAGAAGCATATCCCGGTAAGTCTCCGAACATGCTACAGCAGGAGATCATAGAACAATCAGATAATTACAAAGCAGAGGAAGAGATAGAAACATCTCCGGAACCACAGGAAAAAGATGAAATCTTCGAACTCACAGACAGTGATAATTTACATATTGATCTGATTGAATATCTTCTGAGTAAAAAAGGTCTGCCATTAATGCTTGCTATAAACAAAAACAGTCATAAGTTCGACCATAGATTCTTTGAAGTCTTCGATTATAAGAGGAAAGAAGTAGATAATCCGAAAAAAGCAAGTATGCTGAACTATATTAATTCACTTATATCCAATCTGCATATTCGAGAAAAACTGGCTGAACAATCAGAACAAAAAGAAAGAGAAAAACCTCCGAAAAAAGAGAGATTACAGGAAGAAGAACAGACACATGAAAAATCATATAAAGAAGAAAGAGAGCCTGATACAATAACTGATACAGGGAAATCATCTGTATCAGAAGGTAATAATTTTTATCTTGATTTACTTGACAATCTGCCGGAGAATTTGCCGGATAAAGAGATAGAAGAAGACCTCTATGAAACAAATACATATATAGAGAAACCGTCAGATGAAGAAAACCGGCCTGAAGATTTCGGTAATGAAGCTACAGACAATGAAGCTACAGGCGATGAAGATATGAGCTCTAAAAAAAAGGATGACTTTTATCTTGATTTACTCGACCGGTTAATATGGACTGAAGAAAATTCATTAATTCCTTTTATAATGGAACATTTAGATAAATTAGACAAACGGTTTTTTGAAATTTTCGATGAGAAACTAAAAGGAGCTACGGAAGAGAGTGAGGAACATAAAAATTCTTTAACCTATCTTAATATGGTTATATCCAATCTGAATATCAGGGATAAATCAGATGAGAAGAGATTATCCGGAGAAAACTCCCTCTATCAACCTGAAGAGGATTTAATGGATTTACAGAAAGAAATGATTATTTCCCGGGCAGAATCTCTTATTAAACATACACCTGACGTGATTGATATAAACCCTTCAGATTCATCCTTAATAATACAGTTTTCGGAAAAAGAGGACATAGAGGAGAAAGAGATAGAAGAAAAAAAATCAAAAAAACCTGTAAAGCTGGACTTTATTGATGAATGTCTGAAAAAAGTTGTTGCTGTCGGTGCAACAGAGCTGCATCTTACTACGGGGGAAAAACCAAATATCAGATTCTGGGGAGAGCTTCAACCGGTGGACATGCCTGTTCTGAAAGAAGTTCTGTCAGATGTTTTAATAGCTCAGATGCTATCTGATGAAGAGAAAAAAGAAATCGAAGAGCATATGCATGTAGATTTTATGTATAATTTCACGGATCATGACAGAAAAACCCGACGTTTCAGAGGGAATGCCTATTATCACAGGACAGGTCTTAACATAATTATGAAGCTTATGCCGGATAAAATACCTTCTATTAAAAACCTGGGACTGCCTGAAATAGTCTCGGCTTTCGGACGATTTGAACAGGGACTTGTACTTGTAACCGGCGGTTCCGGAAGCGGCAAGACGACTACACTCCATGCCCTCCTGGATCTTATAAACAGTGAAAGACATGCCCATATAATAACAATAGAAGACCCTATCGAGTTTATCCACATACCTAAAAAAAGCATAATAAGACAGAGGCAGATTGATTTACATACAAAGAGTTATTTGAAAGCCCTTAAAGCATCTATTTCCGAAGATCCTGATGTTATACTTATAAGCGAACTTCGCGATCCTGAAACAATAGAACTTGCCATGGTTGCAGCAGAAACAGGATGTCTGGTATTGTCCTCTATGAATACCCTGAGCTGTGCATCAACTATAGAACGTATTATAGATTCTTTTCCTCCTGAACAGAGTCTTCAGACAGGGGCTATGTTATCAGAATCATTGAAAGCCATAGTAACACAGCAATTGCTTCCATCCAGAGCCAGATCCATAAGATATCCTGCAGCTGAAATTCTTACAGGCTGTACACCTCTCAAGAGTCTTATAAGAGAACAGAAGATTTTTCAAATTAATTCATTGATAGAAACCAACAGAAGCATTGGCATGCAATCCATGGATTCTTCTATTTTATCACTGCTGAAAGATAAACTGATAACCGATGAAGTAGCAATTGAGGCTGCTACAGATAAAAATAATGTGAAAAATTTTAAAGCAAGTAAAACGGTCGGTGCCACACAGGAAGTCATATCTGTATTAAAAAAAGACAGATGTGCTGCCCTGGGAATTATCACAGATCCTCCTGTAAACAATCAGGGTAAAATAATAAAAGCCAGTCTTTCACCGGATTATACCCTGAAGGATCTCTTTAAAGTTATGGTTCAGGAAAAGGCTTCCGACTTACATATCACCGTCGGGCTGCCTCCTAAAATGCGCCTGAAAGGTGAGATAGGGGAATTATATTTACCTGCTGTTTCTGAAGAAAAATCATGGGAATTACTCTCCGGAATTTTTTCAAAAAAACAGATGGAAATATTCAGCAGAGAATGGGATCTGGATTTTACCTATGAAGTATCGAATATAGCCAGATTTCGTTGTAATATGTTAAGGGAACAGAACGGGGTGGGAGCAATATTCAGAATAATACCGCCTGAAATCCCTTCTATGGACATACTCGGATTACCTGAAGTTTTAAAGAAAATAGCCTGTTACAGACAGGGACTCGTTATAATAACAGGACCTGCAGGAAGCGGAAAAACAACTACCATGGCATGTCTCCTTGATTATATAAACAGCACCAGAAGCGCCAATATACTGACAATAGAAGAACCCCTCGAATTTATACATAAAAATAAAAAAAGCCGCATCTTTCACAGAGAAATAGGTATTCATGCAGCCGGTTTCAGAGAAGCTGTCAGGGCAGCCAGAAGAGAATCCGTCGATATTATAATGATAGGAGAAATGATGGAGAAAGATACTCTTATGGAGGCTCTTCTTGCTGCAGACATGGGAAATCTTGTACTCGGCATTATGCATACAACAGGAGTAACAAGAACCGTAGAAAAAATAATTGAAACATTTTCAGGCTCCATGCAGGGACAGATAAGATCTATGCTCTGCAATTCCCTGAGGGCCATAGTAGCACAGCAGCTTATAACTACGATGGACGGCACCTGGAGATGTGCAGTTGTTGAAGTGGCTATAAATAATCAGAGACTGGCAAATGTTATAAGAGACGGTAAAACAAAAATGATTGACAGTGTGCTTCACAGCAGCCGTGAAGACGGGATGCAGAGTCTCGATCTGGCGCTCATGCAACTTGTGAGGGATACAAAGATTGATGAAGAAACTGCAAGACTTCGTTCCTCCAATCCCCGTTCTTTTATTATACCGAAGGAATTTAAACCTCAATGGTAGGGTCGTGACGCGTAACGCGTAACGCGTGACAGGAGGTTATGGCATCCGTCACAGAAGGATAGATTTCGTGCTTTATGACACATAAATTTGCCGGAAGGTGATGCGTGATGCGTAATGGGCAGAATCTTCACCCGTTACGCGTCACGCGTCACGTATTACGATTTTACGATTCAATCGTTTCTACATTGGCTCTCGGCAATATAACAGTTTCACCTGTTTCCAGTTTGACTTCCACAACTCTGACCTTTGTTTCACTTTCCATTTTGGTCAGATTATGAGGGAGACTTACCACTGTTCCGAGTACGCCGAAATAGGGTTTTCTTATTACTCTCACAGGACTTCCCGGATCCATGCCGAGCTGTTCCCTTGACTCATGCTCCTGCTGTATCTCTTCCATAGTATATTTTTCCAGGAGAGGAACAATTACTTCCGGCCTTATAACACCGGCCCTTATCTGAGTGGCTCCATTTATGGAAGTTTTCAGACCTTCGTTTCTTTTCAAAATATCATAGGTTTTTTCTGCCATTTTTATCTGGCCGAAACCTTCAGTAACAACAATTGTAAGACCTATTTCCTCATGACCTGTAATGGCAACGCCCAGATCATAACCCAGTAATTCTTTCAAATCTTTATCATCGAGTCCTCCTACAATAATACCTTTTATACCCACTTTTTTCGCTTTCTGTATGACATCATTTGTTACAAGAGAACCGCCGACTATTATCTTACCGGACAGATCTTCTTTAATATCATCAACTGTAAGAGGTTTATCGACTGATTTTGAAACAATTTTAAGTGGTCCTACCACCTCTCCTCCGACACCGAAAATACCCTGTATATAGGTTCCCCAGGTTTTAACATTTACTCCCTCGGCTTCTATAACTTCATCTACCACTCCGTCTACATAGGCTGCTATTTCTACCGGTATGGGAGCTTCACGGAGAACTAACTGACCTGTAACACTGGATATACTTTCTACCGTACCGTTTATTGGTGATGTACATATAGATTTAAAAAGACCGAAAAAACTGCTGCTTTTAGCTATTACTTCATTGATTTTTATAGGGTCTCCCTCTTTTTTCAGCATACAATCTTTAATTTCGGCAGGAGTAATATTCAATTTATTTACCACATTGACCATATGAACATTTCCGGGCAGGTCGGTTCTGGCAACAATTTTATCAGAACTCACTTTATCTCCTTTTTTTACAACTACCTGCCCTCTCAGAGGAAGCCTTCTTTCTTTATATATAATGGTTTTTTCTACTACTCTTAATCCTGGCGTATAGGCATGAGCCATAAAATCATCTCTCCTTTATATTTGTGACAGGTGATAGGTAAGAGGTGAAAATTTTCACTTTTCACTTTTCACTTTTCACTTTTCACTTATTTATCTTGCAAGAACACCCTGTCTCGGATATATATCCATAGCATCTATCCATGCCTGTAATTTTTCTATTCTCTTTTTCTTATCTTTCGGCAGGTCAAAAGGCTGTCTGCCGCGGCAATCAAAGATAATACCGACAACACCGCCGTTTATTTCTTTAGATTTCGACTGTCCTTTACCTTCTCCTACGTCAAAACCTTTTACCGGGTGCAATTCTACCGTTGCTTTCGTACCCACTTCGAGAGGTATGACTTTTAAATCCCCATACTTGAGATCCAGTTCCTCTTCTTTACCGCCCGGCATTTTTATTTTTGCTTTGAGAACTGTTTTACCTTCTTTTGCTTTTCCTACAGGGGCAATACATGTTCCGATACGTATGAGGCAATCTTTCAAAAACACCTGTGTTGCCGCTTCAGGATGAACCTTTGCAAGAACACCTAACTGGGGCATCATAAATATGGAGTCTACGGTAAGTTCTGTTATACCTTCAGGCAGATAGGCATCCATCATCATAAGGGCAGACTGACATCTTCTGGGTGCATGAGAAAGGACTCCGCCGCTGCCTATAATCATATCAAGACTCATAACATCTACGAGACTTTCATCGCCTGTACTCTGACTGAATATATCTGCAATAGTTCTTTCCTGCTGAACACCCTTCAGTCCTACTGCCAGTGCTTTATGCTGTTCGAAGGAAATTCTGAGGGCCTCTCTGCATATGGCCTGTTCAACTACCAGTTCATCAAGAACCTGTGGTATTGTAGTGGGTCTTATCATTTTATTTTTTATTCTGTTTCTGAGATCCCTTTCGTCCATATCAAAAGGAACCCATTTCATAACATTTTCCATACCTGCTTCGGCGAATACTTCTGATATGCTGTAACTCATGCCCAGATTTGCACTTACAGTTCTGTTAAATACACCTTTAAAGACAGAAAATACATCTGTTGTAGCTCCTCCTATATCTGCTCCTACAACCTGAATGCCGTATTGTTCCGATATTCTCTGCATAATATCACCTACAGCGGCAGGTGTGGGCATTATGTCTACATCTGTCATGGCCATAAGTTTTTTATATCCGGGAGCCTGTGCCATAACATGTTCAAGGAAAAGCTGCTGAATTTTAAGCCTTGAAGGCATTAAATTTTCTCTTTCCATGGTAGGTCTCAGGTTATCTGTAACATCAAGAGCGGTTTTTTCACCCAGAAGTCTTTCTATTTCTTTTCTGGCATTGACATTGCCTGCATATATAACAGGAAGCTGATAGGAAATACCGAGTCTCGGACGTGGATTGGCTGCTGCTATAATTTCTCCCAGTTCCACTACATGAGAAACTGTGCCTCCGTCCACACCACCCGACAGAAGTATCATATCAGGTCTCAAATTACGAATCCTCTGTATCTGTTCATGAGGAAGACGTTTATCATTTGTGGCAAGGGTATCCATTACAATGGCACCGCCGCCGAGAGCGGCACGGGCAGCACTTTCTGCAGTCATATTTTTCACGACTCCCGCTACCATCATCTGAAGTCCTCCGCCGGCACTGCTCGTAGAGATATAAATATCAACACCTTTATCTCCTTTTTTAGGTTTTATTATTCCATTTCCGTCCAGTATCTGTCTCCCTGCCAGCTCACCCACTTCTGTTACCGCATTCAATACTCCCTGCGTTACATCTTCTACGGGAGCCTCAACAGTTGTAGGCGCTTCGCCTCTTACAATAAGACGAAATTCATCGCCTCTTTTTTCTATGAGTATGGCCTTTGTGGTAGTACTGCCACAATCTGTGGCGAGAATACTTGTGATTTCTTCTTTTTTAATGTTCATCAACTTACCTCCACATTAAATTTTTATTTATTTTTCCTTCCTGCTTCCTGTGTTTCTATGTATTGTATGAGTAATTCCACATTATTTTTATCTTCCATTAAAGCGGTTATTCTGTCATATTCCTGAAAATTGAAAAACGACTGAATAAAAGGCTGCATAAAAACAAGAAACTGACTGCCGATAAAACTCAGAGGCTTGGAAGATTCCAGAAAAAAAACAGCCATTGCAGTAAGTCTCCTGGACACTACAAGACCGGCCAGTTTTTCCATAAGTTTTTTATCTTCCTCTGTTATTTGCAAGACAATTTCTCCTTCACAATATCTAAAACTTCTCCCTCTTTATCTTTATCGCACAGAAGATGTATACTTCTGTAATTATCCATAGTACACGGTTCCAGATAAGGAGAGAGAAAAACTCCCCTGCCTGTCTTAACAAATCTGCGAAATCTGTTCCATGGAAATTTTT
>JBEHWO010000051.1:0-25209 GCA_040217695.1 Vulcanimicrobiota bacterium
ATTCCTAAACCCATAATTCACTCATCCTTTCATTTTTACGTCTGCGTCATCTGATGTTTAATTATTCATTATATCAAATATCACGACAAATACTGAAAAGTAAATAGCAAAATAAAAAAAGAGAGAAAAATTTCTTTTTCCCTCTTCTTTAATCTAAACTTCAAAGTTTAGAACATACCGGGCATTCCGCCGCCCATCATCATTGGGTTCTGCATTCCGCCTCCGGCCATGCCGCCCTGCATCATTCCGAGGAAACCACCTATCATACCGCCAAGCTGTGCTCCCATAGGTCCGCCTGTCATTCCGCCCATCATAGAGCCCATCATGGAACCCATCATACCACCCATCATAGCACCCATAGGATTCTGCTGGCCCATACCCTGCATCGGATTCATTCCGCCCATGCCACCCTGCATCGGATTCATTCCCTGCTGCATAGGACAACACTGGCCGCCCCCCATTTGCTGCATAAGCTGCATCATCTGCATCATCATCTGCATCATCTGCATCATCATCTGCTGTGGGCCACCCTGCCCCATCTGTCCCATTGGACCTCCACCCATTGGTCCCATCTGCTGCATCTGATTGCCACCATAATAATTATTAACAACTGTTGTATTCTGTTTTGAATTGCCTATTCCTAAACCCATAATTCACTCATCCTTCCTTATAATTAATTTTTTATATTTCCTGGCTGAAGTTATATTTATTATTGTTATAAGAACTATATCACGACATTTTTAAAAATGTAAAGAGGGTTAAAAAAAATTTTTCAATCCGGAACATATAAATATCTATAAAAGAGGCTGATTGTTTTTTTGCATTTTCTTATGGGCCACAATATAAGCGTCTATCATGCCGTAAAGATAAAAAAACAGGAAAGCTATTACCAGTCCTATTACGAGAGGAATAGAAATAGAAGGAGGAGTCACAGTTGCAGGAACATCATTAAAACTATCCCATATCATATTAAAATTTCTGGTAAAAAATAAAATAATGTGTGTTACAAGAGCTATTAAGGGGCCAAAAGTTCCCATCAGGAAAATAACGCCTTTAAACATCTGTCCGTTGACAAACTGCCCCATACCGGGCAGTATAAAAGCAGACATAAGGAGGACACTTACAGGTTTTTTGTAAATTTTTTCACCGGCCATATTATCAGGCTTTCAAGTATCATTATTATAATAAGAGGCACATAATCGAAAAAATCTAAGTGCTTATAAATTCATCCCATCCGGTTTCCTGTGAAAGAGCAAGTTCTTTATATTTTTTACTTATTTTCATGGAACGATCCGGCAGCAACATAGAAAGTCCATGGGAGTTTCCATATCCTTCCCCTGTACTTTCATTTGCCACAACAGCTCTGGAAAGAACCTGCTGAAGCTGCCGTGCAGATTCGAGAAGTTCTTTATTCTGAACTTCTTGACTGGATAAAATTCTCTCTGTAAAATTATATAAATCAACAAAATTATCAGCTTCAGATGGTATATATTTAGAAACAGTATCCATTATACCTGATTTCTCCAGGTGGAAATGCTGTGTTTCACCAACCAGTGATTTCATAACACTGTCCGGAATATTTGCATCTGAAAGTTTCAGAGAAAAATCATCAATTATTTTACCGAAATCCTTCATTTCTTTAAGATCTATGGCAGACATAGTAGGAGTAAAATTTAACTCATAATTATCTTTACAGTATTCAACAATCTTCTTTGCAAATTCCATAGAAGACATACAGGGAGCATCTTTTAAAGAGGCAGTTATTCTGTCAACAGGTATTGTATAACCAGATTCTACTTCCTGTGAAGCTATCATTATATCTGCAATATCTTTTAACTGGTAGGCCACTTCGGCACTGCCCATAAGACAGGCATCAAGAACCAGTATATCCGGTTTAACACCTGTATTTTCCTGAGATTTTTTCATGGTTTTTTCCAGCTCGGGAATAGACATAAGGCCATCTTTATCTGAAAGGATACCTCCCGGGCCCGAACCATGTCCCTGAACTACAACCATATAATGTTTTGCAGGATAATTCTTAATACCCCATTCAAGAAATTCCCTTAAACTCTCAGGATTACTCATTGGAACATTATCAAGTTCTTCTGTAACATCTGACTTTACATCTTTAGTATCGGAAATTATACTTGAAATAGAATTATAAGGAGATCCTTCTATAGCTCTGTGTAAAAATCTGGCTTTATCTATAATGCCATCGGACACAAGACCTCTTTCTTTTCCTTCTTTCAGTGCGTCACCTGCCATTTTACAGAAGAGCTTTGTTCTCCAGCCAAGGTTAAGTGTCTGAAATTCTTTAGATCTGAGCTGCTGCCGGTCAGGGTTTTTCGTCACATAATATCTCCGCACACCGCTCCAGTCACCTGAAATAAGATCGAGAAGAGGTTTTTTCGGCCTTGCTACCTGGGCTATAAGATTTATATTTTCATCTGAACCGTTTTTTTCAAGATCCCTTAATTTTCCGAGAGACAGACGGGAAAGATTGCTGTTACCGTCCAGATAAAATAATACAGTCCATTCCTTTTCTTTGCAGGAAGAAAGACTGACACGATCCTGAGGTTCAGAAAAAGACTCGCTTTTCTGCATATTCTGAGGAACTGCATTTCTTAATTTAATTGCGTCAGTTCTGTTATTTATTTTCATAATAATCTCTCATAACTCATAAATTCCGCCGGATACTTCTATTATATTTTAACAGAAATATTCATACAAAGTAAGAAACTTTTTGTTAACATTATGTAAACTTTTAGGAAATTTTCAACTGACTACTGTCCACCGGCAGCTCTCTGCATGGCTTCAAACATAAGAAGATTTTTGTAACTTTCTTCAAAAATATTCACAGCTCTGTATAACTGTGACGCATCACCGTTTTCAAGGATCTGAATTACTATATTATAACCTTCCATCTGCAATTCTATAACCTTCAGGAATATACTGTGTAGCTCCATTAATGAAGGAGGTACTATTACAAGTTTGACCTGACCCGTCAATGCTATGGTACGGTCTCTGAGTTTTTTAAAAGTCTCTCTGCTGTTTTTCATCATAGCAGGGTTGAATCTCATAGGAGACGGAGCCATTCTGTGCTGGAGACTTGCCTTTTCTCCGAGATAGGCACCGAACTGTTCCGGCACAGCATTAAATTCTACAACAATACTGCTTTTACCCTGAAGTTCCTGAAGTGCACCGGAGGTTTCTTTCCTTATATCAAAAAACTGTGCAAATATTTCTGAAAGTGATAAAAAATATAATTTGTCCACTCTATATACATTATCCTTTCTGAAGATTATATAAATCGTAACGCGTAACGCGTGACGCGTGACGGGTGGTTCGTGATGCGTGTGACGGGTAAGCATCCCTTTCACTCTTCACTCTTCACGACTCACATATAAACTATACATTATTCCTTCTTAAACTCTGAAATAATTCTTTCTTTCAATTTTGTATTTCTCCTGGAAACCTTATCATTATTTATTGCTACATGAAGAGCTCTGTGAGTTCCTACCAGTACAACCTGTTTTTCTGCTCTTGTCACGGCAGTATAGAGTAAATTTCTCTGAAGCATAATATAATGCTGTAGAGACACAGGTATGACAACAGCGGGATATTCACTGCCCTGACTTTTATGAATGGTACATGCATAGGCCAGAGTAAGTTCAGTCAATTCTTCGAATTCATAATATTCTACACGTGTATCACCCAGGAGTTGTACAGCCAGACACTTATCTTCCGGATCTATTTCATCAATCAGCCCAAGATCTCCGTTAAAAATCTGTTTCTTATAATTATTTACTATCTGCATTACCTTGTCGCCTTCTCTGAATATATTGTTACCCGATTTAATTTCTTTTTTATCCCTCCGCGGCGGGTTTAATACCTTTTGCAATTCTGCATTCAGATTCGCCACACCTATTGGGCCCCTGTGCATAGGGCTCAACACCTGAACGTTTTCCAGAGGATCTCCGTATATGTGCCTGAGTTCATTATCACAGAGTGATATTATCTGTTTTGCTATTTCTTCCGGTTCTTCAACAGATAAAAAGGCAAAGTCTTCCCTGTCTTTTAAAAGGGGAAATTCGCCCCTGTTAATACGATGGGAATTGATTATAATATAACTCTGTTCTGCCTGGCGAAATATTGTTTTAAGGCATATTGTCTTGATGAGTTTACTGTCAATCAGATCAAATAATATATTACCGGGGCCTACGGACGGAAGCTGATCTACGTCACCTACGAGTATAAGCCTTGTATTATGAGACATTCCCTTCAAGAGATAATTAAAAAGATATACATCCAGCATAGATGCCTCATCGACAATTATAAGATCTTTCTTCAGAGGTTCTTCTTCATTGCAGAGAAAGGTATTATCACCCGGTATATATCCGAGAAGGCGGTGAACTGTCATGGCTTCCCTTCCTGTTGTTTCAGAAAGTCTTTTGGCAGCTCTTCCCGTAGGGGCGGCGAGAGCGACAGATAATCCAAGTTTTTCTGCCCTGAGTATAATAGTTTTTAATATTGTAGTCTTTCCTGTACCGGGGCCTCCCGTAATAATCAGCATACCTTCTGAAAAAGCCTCAAACAGTGCTTCTTTCTGACTCTCGGAAAGATTTATGTCTATAAGCTGCTGAATGGACAAAATTTCCTCTTTTGACGGCCCGTCTAAAGGAGGAATTTCTCTGAAATATTTTAACCTTTTAGCTATATTACATTCCAGTGTATGAAGGCCATTTAAAAATACCAGACGCCCGTCTTCAACTATTATCTTCTCTTTCCTTTCCATGTCCAGAAGGATTTTTTCCACAGGTATATTTGAAATAACCAGATCCCTTGCAGTTACTTCTATAAGTTTATCCATTTCCAGAAATATGTGTCCGTTACCTGTAGCTTCCTGCAGTTTATAGGTAATGCAGGCAGCTATACGGTAAGGTGAATCCTCGGGAAGTCCCATTTTTCTGGCTATTTTATCGGCAATCTTAAAGCCTATACCCCATATATCTTCAGCAAGTTGATAGGGATTTGATTTAAGTATATCAATACAGGCCATACCATAGGTCTTATAAATCTTCACAGATGTATTGGGCGGTATGTCAAAACCTGAGAGATATGTCATTATATTCTTTATCTCTCTCTGTTCCGAAAAGGAAGCGATAATTTTCTTTATATTCTTTATTCCCTTTATTTCTCTGAGTCTCTCCGGATTTTCTTCAATTACATCAAAAACAGATGTACCGAAATGTTCTACAAGTTTTTTTGCAGTTGCAGGGCCTATGCCTTTTATAAAACTGGAAAGATACTGTTCTATACCATGTTTACCGGTAGGGAGTATTTCTTCATAAGAAGAAACAGAAAACTGTTTTCCATAGGTTTTATGAACCACCCAGTCTCCATGAAAAATACAGGTTCTGCCAGTACTGATTGAAGGGAATGTACCCACAATGGTTATCAATTTCTTATCATTGCTTTTATTTTGTTCAATACGGGCAACAGTATAATAACTGGCTTCGTTTCGAAAAATAATATTCTGTACTGTACCTTCAAGAGTAATCATTAAAAATCAGACCATTTTGCTTTCTCAAATATTTCCTCACCGGTAATTTTTTTTAGTTCAGAAGGAGCATACCTCCGGGAACATGAGAGGAGAAATTTTTCTTCTTCCGAGAGATTTCTTAATTCCAGAGGAGGAAGATCGAAATTTACTTCACACATATTTTCTTCCGTAACAGAAATATTGCCGAATTCATTATAGAACCGGACTTTGCCTTTAATTACAGTAAGAACAGATGAAAATCCCATCCCTTCTTCAATCTCAAGGAGAAATTCGGAATCTTCTGTCGAGACCCTTGCAGTATCTGTTATTAACTCTCCTATCCTGCATATACCTTCATTTATTATACTGCACAGAAGTTTTCCTTTTGCCAGAGATATTTTCAATGTATGTTCTGTCCCATCTTTAATAAATTCTACATAACTAAAGGGAGCAACTTTAATAATACTTTTATTATTAAAGACTATTTCAACCATGCCTTCCATAGTTTCAATAGCGTTTTCCGCAGACAGGCTCATACCTTTTTCTATTTTACTTTTATAGGGCAGTAATTCTGCAAAGCCTGTTACTTTTCTGATTATTAAATTAAACTTGATTATTCTTTCCAGTAAAGGAGGGAAAACATGTCTGTATAAAAGAAGCACTTCATCACCAAGTTTGATTTTATCTCCGTCCATAAGCGGCCTTGAAGCTATGACCTGCACACCGTTAAGAAAAGTTTTATTTTCTTTTTTCTCATTCATGAGATAAAATTTATTTTGTTTCTTTTCCAGCCTTGCATGAAGACGGGAAATACTCTTATCTTTTGCAGAAAGTTCTATTTCTTTTACATCTATAGTTTTTTTAGATTTCCTTCCTATAAGGTTAATCTTCTTATTCAGATGAAAGGTTTTACCTTTATCAAATCCTTCTATAACCTGTAAAGAAGGGCTTTTAAGCAAATCAGGATTACCAAGAAAATTATATTCCATAAGCGTGTTCCCGATTTTTATCATGTCTCCCGGCTCAAGACCTTTTTTCACTACAGGCATATCATTTACCACTAAATTTTCCGTTTCATTTTCGAGGTTTATACAGAGCCAGCCTTCTTCACAGGTAAGACTGGCAGCATATTCGGACAGAGAAGAATCAGAAAGTTCTATATCCTTTCTCGTATCCCCTTTTCTTCCTATAACAAGTTTATTTTCCGCTATATCATTTATAACAAATTCATTTCCGCTGTCAGGACCGCCTGTAACCTTAAAGGAATGAGCAGCTTTATGCCTTCTTATTACTGTTTTTTCATCTTCATCGTCTTCATCGTCTTCGTCATCTTCCTCATTGTGACTTTCTTTCGCTGCAGAATTCTCTTCTTTTTCTTCTGAAACCTCTTCTATAATATCTTCTTTTTCATCTTCTTCCGGAATATCATGAGAAGTTTTCCCGTATTTATTTACATACATCATCCTTACGTTACCAATCTGAATAATATCTCCTTCTGCCAGCAATCGAAAATTTTCGCTCGAAGTCTCTATTTTATTTACAATAGTGGGAGTTACAGCCGATTTACCGTGGAGTATGGCAAAGGTTTTATCTTTTCCTATCCATTTAAGTGTGGCCTGATCCACTGATACAGATGAAGAATCAAGCAAAATCCATCCTTTTCTTTCCTGTGCCGTAAGCTTTCCTATTGATATGAGGAATCTATCCAGTTCAATCTCTTTTCCTTCTTCAAGACCGGATATAATTTTAAGTATATATCCGGTTTTATATTTTGTTATATCTATTTCTTCATCATAATCTGCTTCTTCATCTGAAGGAGAGAGAGCTTCTTCAGAGGGCAGGACAGAATGTATCTCTTCTTGCTCCTCGGTTCTGTAATCCATCATAACAGGTTGTATTTCTTCTTTATAATGCACTGTTTTATAATCTACTATAAAAGGATTCTTTTTTCTGTAAATCATAGTGTTATGTCCTATAATAATCTCACTGCCTTCTTTCAGACATGTTGGTCTCCCTATTACCACACCATCTACAACAGTCGGATTTTTTGTGCCTGCTACAAAATCAATTACATGGATCTGTCTGTCATTATCCCATGAAAGTCTTGCCTGAAGTGTTGCAATTTTGCCCTGACTGTCTTTTATCAGTACCGAGTCTATTCTTTTATCTTCCGGTAATTTCCTTCCAATCTCAACAGTGTCATAGCCCAGTTGAATAATTTTACCCTTTTCCTCTCCTTCTGCTATTACAAGTTCATACATCAGATCTTCTTTCTGCATTTTTTCTTTTTCATGTTCCGCACCTGTCAGGACAGAAAATATTTTCGAAAAAAAACCATCACCTGCCGGCATTTATTTCACCTCTTCTATTCAAACACAAAATCATTATAAAAATTCAATATGTAAGAAAAAAATCCTCTTTTGAAATAGTGAGTCGTGAGTAGTGAAAAGTGAAAAGGAGTAGTGGCGACTGCCTGTGTTCGCCCGGTACCGGTGAAATCACGCATTACGCATCACGCATTACGCATTACAAACCACCCGTGACGCGTCACGAATAAAATCACTCATCCTTTTCCTTCAATATCTTTAAAACTTCATTCTTCTTACTCAGTACCTGGGCATTATCTCCCTTTATTTTCAGGGATCTGTTATAATACTGAAGGGCATCTTCATATTTTTCCTGTTTATATAATACATCTCCTGTAGTGTAAAGTAATTCACTGTCATCAGGCTTTATGGTAAGCGCTTTATTTAAATATTCCAGTGCTTCTTCATACCTGTTTTCTTCGCCGAGAATAAATCCTTTATTTCCAAGGGCATTTATATCAGAAGGTTCAACAGATAAAATCTTATCGAAATATTTAATTGCTTCCCTGTAATTTCCCTGCATTAATAAAAGAACACCCTTGCTCCTTAAAGCATCAATATCGTCATCGGAAAAAATTTCCAGCATTCTGTCGTAACATTTCATGGCTTCATCATATCTGTAAAGACCTTCAAGACATGCCCCTTTGCCTGTAAGAGCAATCCTGTTTTCAGGACTGATACTCAGGACTCTATCAAAACACAGAAAAGCTTCTTCAAATTTCTTATCTTCACCTAAAATAGTGCCTTTCATATTCCATGCATCAATATTTTTCTCATCAATCTGAATAGTTTTATTGAAATACATCAGTGCATCCCGGTAATCATTCTTTTCATATAAAATCTTACCTTTATTATAAAAGGCAGAAGAAAATACAGGATCAAGTTCTATTACTCTGTCGAAACATGCTATTGCACTATCATACTTTTTTATAAGCATCAAACATAATCCCTTATCATACATGCTTTCTGTATATTTATTATCAACAGCAAGAGATTTATCATAACACTTAATCGCTTCATCATATTTTTTCAGCATCTGAAAACAATCTCCCATGCCATGCCAGGCACTGGCAAAATCACGGTCAATCTTCAATGCTTCATCATAACAATCTATTGCCTTTTCATAATCACCGTGGCTGTAAAGTCTTAATGCTTTACTGTATAGTCTCTCGGACCTTATAAGGGAATTATAGTAATTTACTACCAGTATTATTACAGCACTGATTATAAGTATAATTACGGGTATAATAATATTCTTACCAGAAAATCTTCCGGTTTTTATTTTTTTCTCTGCTTTTTTCTCTTTTCTTCCTGTTTTATATTTCACATCGTTTTGCTTCAATTTATCCTGAAGAACCTTTAATTTATCAAGCAATTCATCTCTTACATCACAGGGAATTGTAACATTTAAGGCTTTATTATAAATCTCTATAGCTTTATCATATAATCCCATTTTCTCACAGCATCTTCCTCCTGCCAGAAGTGTTTCGTAATTTTCTCCCTGTAACTCGAAGACCTTCATATATTCAAAATTTGCATTAAAGAAATCGCCTTTTTCTTCATAGTCTCTGGCTTTAACAACATGTTCTTTCGCAGTTATTCTGTGTTGAAGTTTCAGAATCTCATCCTTCATTTCTCCTACTGTATGATATCTGTCGGAAGGTTTTATCTGCAGGGCTTTTGCCAGAATCTTACTTAACAGAGGAGACACGGAAGGATTGAAGTGTTCAACAGGAGGAAATTCTGGACCTGCGTCTTTCGGATGCTTTCCGCTCATCATATGATAAATTGTAGCACCGAAAGCATATATATCACTTCTTGGCTCTGCTTTTCCCATAAGCTGTTCAGGAGGCGCATATCCTTCCGTAAGAATGGCAAATTTAGTAGTCTGTCCCTTTGGCCCTTCAAAAACCTTTGCTATTCCGAAATCAACCAGTTTCACATCATCATCTACAGTAATAATAATATTATCAGGTTTCAAATCTCTGAATATTATCGGTGTGGGGCGGTTATGGAGATATGACATAACATCACATATCGCCAGAGCCCATTTTACAACTCTTTCTTCGGTAAAATGTTCGCCTTTTTTCAAATTTCTTATAAGTTTTCTGATAGTTTCTCCCTGAACATAATCCATGACAAGATATAATCTATGATGTTCCACAAAAAAGTCGGAAATTCTCGGGATATTAGGAGAATCCAGTGTAGAAAGCATTTCCGCTTCTATTCTGAAGCTTCTTTCTATTACATCGGAATCGCCTTCTTCTCCATGCATCTCTTTAAGAGCCCAGTATTTGCCGGGAAGACTCAAATCACGTACCATATAAACCACACCAAAACCTCCTGCAGCAATACCTTTTACAACAAGATAACGATTATTCAATATTTTACCAAGTGAAGGATAGGATGTGATTATTTTTAAGGTTTTTTCATCTTTATATTCTAACAGTAAATAGTTATTTCCGTTATCAGTAATGAAATCCAGTATAAAAGGAGATTTCGGTTTTTTATCCAGTTTAAAAGACTCTTTGCCTATACCGGTAAATTCCTTTACTGCTGTTTCATAAAGGGTACCTGTAACATCTGTAAGGACTTTTCTGAGGACAAATTTCTTATTGTTCTCCAGTTCTTCTACTATATAAATATGTTCATTTTCAAAGGTTTCTATGATTTTATATCTGTTGAGTATAGTATTACTCATAAATATGTACCTGTTTTTTATTATCGTGACCCGTTATGCGTGATGTATCAGTTCAATAATCATTTCTTTAAATATATTCCATATCAATTTTCAAATAACCTTCAATTTTAAGAATTTATACCTTACCGAATAACATTTTTCAAGAAGGATTTCCCTGTATATTTGTTGAATTTAATATAAATCTATCAAGGGGGAATATTTCTATGAACTCTCAGGAATGGCAAATAAGTCAGCCAGGGACAACTTATCCCGGCAGCCTTCCTACTGCATTGAATAATGACGGAGATTTTCTTATGTTGATACTGGATTCTTCTGCAGACAGAATTTTTGATCTCAGAGAGTTCGTAGATACTATGAATTTTATGGAGTCCCACGGGTTTATAAAACAGATCGGAGACTCTCAATGGCAGGCAACGGAAAAAGGGGAAAAACTCATAAGAGAACTGAAAAAAGGTCTTCGTCTTGCATCGGAAATTAAGATTAAAAGACAGAATATAAAATAACTATAAAGGGCAGCAATAAGCTGCCCCTTCATACATATCATTTATTGAACTGAAGCGCTTTACCCATAGCTTTTTCTACATTTATATAACCCGCTCCCTGTGTATTTGCATCGACTCCCGTAAATTTATCTGCCGTAGAAGTGAGTATATCCTTAATATCATAATGAGAAAGTTTCGGGTTTGCCTCTATCATATCTGCCACAACTCCAGCCACAATGGGACTTGCCATAGAAGTTCCCGGTATACCTATATAGGCAGCTCCTGATTTATCTCCTACCTGAGCAGTGCCGGTAGTAGGAATACCCGGAACTGCGCCAAGAAGGACTTTTCTGAGTTGTTCGGGAGGAAGTCCTGCTACATCCTGCGGTAAAGCTCCCTGATTTACAAGCATACCTGCTATCTGTTTGAGCTGTTCAGGTCCGGCTTTTGTTATGACATCCCTTATCTGAGCCATCTGAGTGGCCTGTTTGTCAAGTTCCGAGCCTGGCACATTCATAGACATAATCTCTGTTCCCGGGGCTATTATATCAGGTTTTGTAATGCCTTTCGGCGTAGGACCACGGCTTGAAAAACCTGCTACATTATCATCATCTCTTTCAAGGGTATTATGATCATCTGAAGCACCGACTGTAATCACATTCGGATTATCCCCCGGTTCCGTATTAATAGTTCCCGCATCAGGCCCTGAATTACCTGCAGCCACTACTACTGCTATACCGGCATCTATGGCTCTGTTTGAAGCTTCATTTACCGGCTCGAGACTCGGCATTATATGGGGTAAACCGAGAGACATATTTATAACCCTTATATTAAAATCATCTTTATGTTTTATTACCCATTCTATAGCATTTACAATACGATCTGCCACCTGTGCCACATTTCCTCCGCCTGTAGAATCAATCACCTTCAGGCCTACAATATGTGCATCGGGAGCAGTGCCTTTAAAAAGACCGTTTGAAACATATCCTGTTCCTGCCGCATCTCCTGCTACATGGGTGCCATGGCCGTTATCATCATAGGCATTCGAAATGCCTTCCTTATTATTTACAAAATCCTTGAATGCTACAAGTTTACCGGAATTTATGAGATCCGGATGGGGTGCCACACCTGTATCAATAATAGCAATTCCAATTCCTTTTCCCGTATAACCCATGTTATTTACCGCCGAAGCACCTGTCGCAGGAGCAGCAGTATCCATTTTTATAACATTGCCGCTTTCCCCTGTCAGAGCAAATGACGGGCCATAGGGATTGCCTTCCATAGCTTCAGGAGGAGTATCGGGAACTACCTGTACATGAGGATTGGCAAAAACAGTAAAACCATTCTTCTCAAGTTTTGCTATTGTTACCTGATCAAGAGTTGCAGAGAAACCTCCCAGAGATTTAAGACCTCCTTCAATATTTACTCCTAATTTTTGCAGAGATTGCCCTGCCTGATCGAAATCCAGCTTTTTCCCTTCATATCTTATAAAAACCTTTTCTTCCTGATTATTGTTCATGGAAGAAAGACTTACGGAATCTCTTACTCTGAAATCTTCAGGGCCCTGTGTTTTCCTTTTTACCAGTTTACCCAGAAGACTCATCTGTTCTGACGAAAGATTATTTACCTTCACTTAATTAATACCCCCTTAAGAATGTTCTTACCTCCCTGATTTGCAGACATCAAATATTTACTACCGGGAAAAATACATCAATTGTCTACACGGTAATTATATCATATAATATTACTGCGGTAATTGCTAAAAAAACAATTTTTTGTTAAAATTTTGTTAACCTTTGGCTATATTTTTATTCGTGACGCGTAATGCGTGACGCGTGACGGGAGGAAGACTTTTATTACAGGCTTGTGCTCAGGTAATACCATCTGGCTATCAACTATAGTGCTTTGCCTGCCTGGTGCTCCGGAGCAACGAAGTCCCCGAAGGGCAAAAAATATCACGGCGGCACAAGTCTATTTACTGAGGTAAGCATAAATAATACTTATATGCTCTCGTGACGCGTAACGCGTGACGCGTGACGGGAGGAAAACTTTTATTACATGCTTGTGCTCAGGTCAGTAAAATTGATAGCGAACTGGTATAAGTAACTATAATTATGAAAGGTAGTGATAAAATTGCCTTCAATCGTAAAGTTCATATTAGCGGCAGTCATTATTATTTTCCTCGCAGTAGCCTTCATAGGCATACTTGTTATAACTGGCATTGCAGGAGCAGGTTATTATTTATGGAGCAAAAAACCTGCCGCTCCGACACCACAGGCTACTGTATATGAAATTGCTACATACATGACGCCCGCTCAGGCAGAAATCAAGCCTGAAATGTCTGAAGTGACTGAAATACAGACACCGGTACAGGAAATTCATGACAGGAAATTAAAAGTCCTTTATAAAGGTTCAGGAGAACCGAAATTTATTGCAGGAGTAAGACTGACTTACGGAGAGTCCATTTATAAGGATTTTACTGAAGGAGAACCTTATGAATTCGCCAGAAAACTCTTTAAAAATTCTACATGGGAAATTTATGACGACGGAACGTTCAGATTTGTGCCGGGAAGCAAAATGCCGAGAGAAAACTATTATCCTCTTACCGGTACAGCCACGGTTGCCTGGGATATGATAGGCCTCACAAATTATTCCTTGGAAGGCCCTGCAGGTGATGATAAAAATAGGTTTGAAATAACGGGAAATATTGATCTGGATCGCTCCATACCGCAATTACAGATAGTATTTACTTACAAATTTTATCCTGATAAAGATCTGAATTTCGGAGCAAAAAAAGGTAAAGTAACTTTAATGACTACAGTTATGCAGGATATGACAAAAAAATAATTTTAAAAAAAAAGGGAATAAAAAAAAATTTTTCACGACAGTACTGTTGAATCGATTGCAAACTTAAGATCTAATTATATTTATTTTAAAAAGCAGGGCTGCCCCTGCTTACTTTTTTATGTAACCGGTAATGCGTAATGCTTTATAATCGTGACGCGTAACGCGTTACGCGTTACGCGTAATGGACAGTTTCACTCTTCACGACTCACGACTCACGACTCACAACTCACTATTCACTGTATTGACTTTCTTTCTTCCTTAATTTAGAATATTTTTACAACTATTTTTTTCACAGGAAAGGGGGCTCCGGACAACTGCTCAATAATTACCTACAAAAATTAAGGAGGCGGCAATATGTCAAAATATAGTTTTATTTTTCTCACAGGATTAATACTGTTCATATTATTTGCCGGATGCGGTGGAGGAGGCGGAAGCACTGTTAATGTAATCACACAGACAGCCACTCCCGTGCCGACACAGGTACCTACAGGAAGCGTATCGGGAAAAGTATTTGAAAGTGATGGCATCACCCCTATAGCAAATGCTTTTGTAGCCCTGTATACATCTTCATTTCCCCGTACCGAACTATCAGCTCAGGCCACACCTTACAGAACCATGACAACAGCATCGGACGGTTCATACCTCTTTACAGATATTCCTCAGGGGAATGCCTATATAGCAATGTGGAGAAACGAAAGTGAATATAATACAAATCCAAACAATCCTACCGGTGCAAATAATGTAACTATAGTTAATGTAAATATTATTATTATAATTATAAACAACATTGTTCCCACCCCTGTTCCAACATCTGTTCCCACATCACCTTCGGGAAGCACACCGACTCCTACCACACCTCCGGCAAACACACCAACTCCTACAAACACGCCAGGAGGCTCTGCTCCCACTGCTACAAACACGCCAGGAGGCTCTGCTCCCACTGCCACAAACACGCCAGGAGGCGGGCCCACACCTGTTGCAGGAGGACTTGTGGGAATAGTGTATAACCTGTTTACAAATGCTCCGGTGGAAGGTGTAAATCTGGCAGTTCAGGGGAAGACAGGAACAACGGATGTAAACGGTCACTATACCATTGAATCAGCCGGCACAGGCACACAGCGTCTGACTATTACAGGCGGGAATATTATTACGAGAAGTTTACCTGTAAATCTGACAGGAGGTTATCAGGATATAAGAGTACTGCCTTCAACATTCAACACTACCATGTTCCGCGCTCTCACCGTATGGCCGGGCAGTCATACTGGAACGGCAAGATGGGAAGTAAAACCTAAATTCATCATATATAAATATATGCAGGATGTAGACAATGTTGCCGTACCACAGGCTACTATAGACAACATCACATCAGTCGTTCAGGAAATCGGAGGACTGGCAGACGGTTTCTTTTCCAGCCCTCAAATAGAATATTACAACGGCAGGGTAAATGATGATCCAAGATGGCAGTTCAGCAGCGGTACACCTCAATGGGGCTATATAAAAGCAGGTTATAATGCCATAGGTATTTCTATGATACAGAGTCTCGGCAGCAATACCGGCTTCGGAGGAGGTACATGGGACGGAGACTTATGGCTCAGAGGTGGGGGGCTCGTATTATCTGCAGAATATCAGAGTGAATCATATTTTCCGAGTACTGTAAGACATGAAATGGGCCATGCCCTTGCGCTGTGGCATCCTTTTGAAAACCTTGACGTAAACAATGCACAGATGGAATATTCTGTTATGAATTACTGGCCCCAGGGTTCCCTTTATGGTAAAAGAACTGACGGTTTCTCTGATGCTGACAGGAATGCCTTTATTATAATGTATCATCGTGCACCGGATAATAATGCACCGGATATGGACCCCGATAATTACAGTGGCTATCACAGAAAACCTGATATATTACACGAATTTGTATCGGAATAATTTATAACCGTCACGCGTAACTCGTTACGCGTGACGGGAGAAGTGAGTAAAATCTATACTGCCCTATTCACTACTCACCGAATAGTTCAATCAATTCACTGTCTGCGGAAAAATGTGCTGTACTCTGAGCATTACTGACATTGAATCTGTAAATTTTCTGTAACAGACCGGTATCTTTGAGATTAATATAAATAGTTCCCTGACTGTAATTTAACATTTCTCCCGTAATCTTAGATGCAATACCGATAGGTACATAAACATCATCCATACCCTGAAGAGGAAGACCGGATATTCCCATATCTTTAAAATTAATTGAAGTCCGCCCCTGTTTTCCGGGCTCATTTATTACAAGTTTATCTTTCCCTGTCATAATAGCCCACCATTTGTGATTGGAAGAATACTTTTCGTCGCCGCTCAGTACGGTATCTTCGATCACTGCTATCTGATTACTGTTATCCCACGAAACTGCATAGCCGAATTTTTCAAAAAATGAGAGAGCTACAAGGATGCAGGCAGGATTGGAATTCTCAATTTTCGTATCAGTGTAATATTCTCCGTTAATAAAAATGCATGCGCCGAGTTCTTCAGCAAGAACATTAACAAAAAAAACTGTTCCCATACATATGGTTATTATAAACAAAAATAACATTTTCTTTATACTCATAGTTATATCTCCTTTTTAGGAATGCAAATTTATTAATTGTCTCTTTCCTCCCGTCACGCGTTATGCGTTACGCGTCACGATTAATATATGTGAGACAGTTATTTAACGGCCATTCCTTACTGACCCGGGCATAAGCATATAATAAAATCATTCCTCCCGTCATGCGTCACGGGAGCTTATATGCATTATTTATGCTCATCTCAGCAGGTATCAATTGTTTTACGAAGCAATCGTGCCAGTTCTTCTATAGTATATGGCTTCATTAACAGCGCTTTAATGCCGATAGCGTTAATTGCTTCCCTGTTTATACTGCTATCACAGAAACCTGTACAGAGAATAACGGGAACAGGCCTGATCTGTTTAATCGTTTTTGCCAGTTCAACACCTGTCATTCCGGGCATAGTATAATCTGTGACTACAATATCAAACCTGTCAGGTTCTTTTTGAAAAACGGAAAGAGCTTCCGTACTGTCTGTAATGCTGACTACTTTATAACCCAGTCTTTCAAGGGCCATGCCTATTGTAAAAACAACAGTTTTTTCATTATCAACAAAAAGTATTCTTTCATGCCCTCCCGGAAGGATTAAATTACTCTCGGCTTTCACAGTCACCCCCTCTTCCAGTCTCGGGAAAAATACATCAAAAGTTGTTCCTTTACCGGGTTCACTGTTTACCCTTATAACGCCATCATGGCTTTTAACTATACCAAGAACTACAGCAAGTCCAAGACCTGTCCCTTCTCCCGGTTCTTTGGTAGTAAAATAAGGATCAAAAATCTTTTCCATAATGGAACTATCCATACCACAGCCCGTATCTTTTACAGTGAACCTCACATATCTGCCTTCTTTAAGGTCTGAAAAGGACTGTTTCATATCTATATCCATATCAGTCAGACTTATATTCAGAATACCGCCTTTTCCCCTCATAGCATGGGCGGCATTTGTACATAGATTCATTAATAATTGATGTATCTGGGTGGCATCTGCCAGAATTATATGGCTGTCTCCTTCTATATGTTTATATATTTCTACAGTGGCGGGAAGTGATGCTTTAAGAAGATCGAAAACTTCTTTAACAATGAGTTTTACTGATGTAGCAGTTTTTTTCTGTTCACTGCTCCTGCTGAAGGTAAGTATATGTTTTATAAGATCTTTGGCACGATTACATGCATTGAATATTTCCTGAATATATGAATAAAAAGGATGTGCCCTGTCCATATCAAAATACATTAAATAGGCATAACCGATTATGCCTGTAAGTATATTATTAAAATCATGAGCTATGCCGCCTGCAAGAGTTCCTATAGCTTCCATTTTCTGGGCATGACGAAGCTGTCTTTCAAGTCCGACACGTTCCTCTTCACCTTTTTTATTCTCGGTAATATCTATAATAATTCCTCTCAAACCTGCAGGTTTATTTTTAACCATGATAGGGGTGGCATGTATGACAACAGGCAGTGTATTTCCGTCTTTTCTCCTGCCCCTGTATTCAACATCACCTGCTTTTATGCCCATCAATACCTTCTGAAAGTTTTCATATCCACGTTCTCTGTCTCCGTCGGTTAATAGTTGAAGCGCATTCAGGCCTTTTTTCAAATCATCTTCATCATAACCGAAAAAATTAAAGAGATTTCCGCTGGCAAAGGTAATATTACCCTTCAAATTCGTTTCAAAAATAACCTGGGGCAGAGAATTCACAAGTTCTCTGTATCTGTTCTCACTGTATTCCAGTTCACTGCAGATATGGCTGTATTTGGTAATTATCTCTTCTAACTCCATATTCTTTTCTTTTATTTCCAGATTATTAAGTCCCAGTTCTGCTACTATGACAGCAATTTCACTCAAAAAATCAAGGACATTTCGAAACTGTTCTTTCTTTACAACAGGAACTTTACTTAAAGCTGCCAGATATTTTTCTTCATTATAGCCATATCTTTTCGCCTGTTCTTTAAATCGTCCCAAATCAGGTTCGGCAAACAAAGCCTGACCTGTTGCCAGGCTGGCTATATGTGAACCTCTCACGATAACAGGTGTTGCTCCGTCCACGAGTCCGCTTTCGCAGGTTCTTATCTTCATATCTTTCAGTTTTGCCAGGCCCTTCATCAAATATATACTGCTTTCTTTACAGTATTTTTCCGATTCGGGAAAAGCTCTGTGAAATTTATTACAAATATCCCTCCACCCGGTGGAAATAATAACCTTCTGTGAAGGTTGCTCTATAAAACCTATAGTATAACCTGTCGCAAGAGAAAATTTTTCAAAAATTCTTTCTAATTTTTCGAGATCAACCAGGTCTCTTATGGAATATTTTCCGTCAACTAAATAAAGATATTCACTTTCTCTATTATTCTCCGGAACAGATTTTTGTTCCGCCAGAGAAATTTTCTCTCTGAGTCTTACAACCTCTTCAAGTAATTCTTCTCTGCTTTTATCTTCATCTTTCTTCATAACATAATCTCCGCCTCGGCCATGTTACTGAGATAAGCATAAATAATACATATAAGCTTCTCGTGACGCGTTACGCGTCACGCGTGACGGGAGAAAAACATTTATTACATGCTTATGCTCACGTCAGTAATATAAAATTTTATTCAACAATTTATATAAAAATACCTTTATTTATTCATATGAGAATAAATATTTTATTGAGATAAATAATCTCTCGTGATTCGTGACGGGAGCATAGTTATACTCAGATAAAGATTGATTTGTAAATTAAAACAGTTATAATATCACTATATAGTTATTTTATACGTAATTAATAACTGCGTGATGCGTGATACGTGATGCGAAGGGATATAACCCCGTGACGCGTTACGCGTCACGACCACTTAAAGTAAGGAGGAATTTTATTATGTACAGATATCTTATATCTATAATTATGATAATGTTATGTACAGCATTATCCGCAATGGCACAGACAGGTTCCTACCAGTATGGCAAAATCATTGATGACATGGACTCTGCTGAAATTCATCAGACAATGAGTGATCTTTCTGATGTTCTGGATACAGTGAACAAAGGCGAATATTTTCTTATAATCTCCATAAAAGATGGATGGGCAAATATTATGACCCTTGAAAACATAACAGGTTATGTTCATGACATATCCGTAAATGTAAAAGGTAAATGCTGTGGTATCGGGACTATAAGCACTGACGATACGTTACATGCAGGCCTGTACATGGCACCTTCCTGTGGTTCCCCGAGAAGCGACATAGTTACAGATGGCGACAGGGTAATAGTCATCTCCTATGCCGATGAGGTAGGCATTGAAGAAATGAGTAATATAATAGTGACCAGATTCGGTACAAGAGGTTATATAAATTCCAGATATTTAAGAACATATTTTCCGAAAGAATAATTTTTTATATTTTATATAGAAAATTAATTATTTTGCTCACTTCTTAACAATACCTGATAACTTATCCGGATATTTCTCTGCATATTTCTTTGCTATATCAGACATATGGCTGTTATAAAAATTAAACATTTCTATATAATAATCATCTGAAAGATCGATTCTTTTATCATCTTTAAGAGCAGGAAGGTCAGATGATTTATATTGATATATATATCTTAAATTTTTATCACTGCTCTCCAGATAAAGACTTTTAGGAGCAGAAAATTCCAGTACCGGTACATCATCCGTATTCAGCAGAACAGAACTGTAATCTATATCTCCGGGCTTTGTAACATAATGTGTAAAAAGCACATCAGGTTTATTGATATTAATAGATTCCATGGAACTTCGAAAAGATTTATTATGGTCATAAAGTTCTTTAAATCTTTCATAATCAAATATAAGAGGTTTTTGAGAACCTAAAAGAATCAAATCTGTATCTTTCCCTCGCCATATAATACCTTCCGGGAATACAGAATAAAAAGTATTCAGGATCATATCAATATCCTCCCTGTTCGATCTGGCAAGATGGAACCACTGAACCATAATGCCATGGTCTTTCAATTTACTTTTACATATGCCGTAAAAATCTCTCGTAAAAAGATTTCCGATACCTGCTATCCATGGATTGGAAGGCTCAGAGATAATGATGTCATAATCTTCGGGGGAAGATAAAAGGGCATTTCTGCCGTCATCAATAGCTACTTTGAATTTATTATTATCCAGAACATTTCCGTTGAAACGTTTAAAATAAGATGTTGCTTCAATTACTGCAGGTTCTATTTCCGCACAGATTGAAGACTCTACTTCGGGGAAATCCATTACGGCTTTGCCTGTGACACCGCTTCCAAGGCCTATTATAAAAATATTCTGCGGGTTTTTATGATATAACAGAGGTAAATAACCCAGCAGCAATTGAGTCGGCATATCACTGGCAGTAGATGCATCAGTTTTCCCGTTCACTCTTAAGATAATGGAACTGCCAAAATCATATACCGAAACAGTAGAACTTATTCCATCTTTCTGAAATACCAGATATTTCATTATCAGTTCATCGAAATATTTTTTTCCTTCCGCTCCGGCTTTAGTGTATTCTTCATTATATATATCTGCATATATGGCAGAACCGCTGCTCATTATAGTAGGATTCCAGGAAGGTATATAATTTAACAGTATAATAAACAATAAGAAGCCTGAAAGGTATAACAGTCTTGTAATTGTTTTCCTGCTATATGTGTGGAGTAAAAGGATTCCTGCAGCCATATTGATTAAAACACCTATTTTCAAACTGTTCTGCACCCCTGCAAAGGGAATAATTACAAAACCTGTCAGGAAAGACCCCAGAATACAACCTACCGTATTAATGGCATATATATCACCGATATGTTTACCTATCTTTTCAATACTCCTGGTATATAGCTTTCCTACAAGTGGAAAAACGAAACCCATAAGGGTAGTCGGTATTAACATAACGAGAAAACAGAAAAGAAAATTGGCCAGTAAAATCAGATTATATGAATTTTTTAATACGGGAAAGAAATATATAACATAGAGAGGTATTCTTCCCAGAAGAGGAATTGTAATGAGACAGGCAAGACTGATTATTACTTCAAACCACCCGAAAGATGATACGGTAAAATCTTTCTTTTTAGATAAAAAACTGTAGATTATGCTGCCCAGGGCAATACCGAATAAAAAAGTGGCAAGCATGGTTGAAAAAGCATAGGTAGAACTGCCAAGGGCCAGCGATATGGCCCTTGTCCATGCAAGTTCGTAAATCATAGAACCAAAACCGGTAAATCCGAAGATTATAAAGATAAGCAAAGCTGTTTTATCGGCTTTATTTTCTATCTTTTTTTCTCCGTTTTTTTCTTCTGTCCCGGCAGAGATATGTCCGGTTTTTCTGTTCAGGCTGTATACAAGAACACCGATAGCAATATTTATAAAAGCTGCCACATGAAGGGTTCCTGTTATACCAAGGTTGCTGATTAAATAAAAACCTGCCAGTACAGTTCCGAGAACAGCTCCGGCAGTATTTATAAAGTAAAGAAATCCTAATTTTTTACTCAATTCCTGTGAGTTTATTATTAAAAATTTTGACAATAATGGCAGAGTGCCGCCCATGCAAAAGGTCGGAATAATCAATACGAGAATACAGAGTATAAAGCGAATAATACTTATTGTATAAAAAGGAAGACCTGAAAATTTCAAATAAATAAATTCTACGATATTAAACAGTTCAGGTGTCAGAAGACAGTATATGCCTATGAAGGCTTCCAGAAATCCATACATTAAAAACTCGGGAGAGCCTCCGAAGGCACTGATTTTTTTTTTAATTTTACCATCGGAATCTGCCCATCTGCCGATCGAATAGCTTCCCAGAGCCAGGCCTCCCATAAAAGCAGTTATAACAGTACTTATGGCAAAAGTAGTATGTCCGAAAATAAGGCTTAACATGCGGCTCCAGAGCACCTGATAGATCAGTCCGCACATGCCTGACATAAGAAAACATACAGATAAAGAAAAAAACATTTTTTCAGTAAAAAACTTTTTTTGCTCATTCATATTTTAATTGATTAAATTGTTTAGATAAATTGCCTCTACATAATTTTCATCTAAAGCTTTATTTTACGCCATTAAAAATGAAAATTCTTATACTTTTCAATTATCGGAAGAAGCCTATTTTCTTTCGCCAATCATACTGATTATTTGATTTAACTTATCTTCTATCCTGTTAAATCTTTCATTTATTTCAGCTTTAAAACTGTTAAACTGTCCGTCAACTCTGTTAAACTGTCCGTCAACTTTATTAAACTGACTGTCAACCTTATTTAACTGTTTGTCCACTTCAATCTTGAATTCATCAAGTTTTTGTACTATTTTGTTTATCTCGGATTCCATAATAAAAACCTCCTGAAAATTTCATATTCTTCAGGTATTCAACTCTGAGTAAAGAATATCCTTTTATTACAGGCAACAATTTATATGAGAATCGTAACGCGTAACACGTGACGGGAAGAACGGCTTCTCATTCTTCGTTGTGAAGGAGCCGGTCATGGCTGTTAATAATATATTATATTTATTGTTCCTTCTTCTCCTGCAAATACTACTTCAATTATATATGTTTCTATTTCTTCCAGACTCTTAAAACTTCGTGATAATTGTTCAAATTTATATCCTGACCGGTCTCTGTATATTTCAAAATATTCATAATCATCCATAGAATTTAATTCTACAGTAGCGACAACATGCTTTTTTTCTGCAAGTATTTCCTCTGAAAACCATATAAATATCTCTCTATGGCCGGCTGTTCTGTCAGTATTAAAAAAAACTCTCCCTTCTCCTCCATATGTTCTGCGTGGTGTATGAGGTGTAATTTTTTGTCTCATGCTTTTATCTTCGGAAAAACGATTAATCTTTTGTATTATTCCGTTTTTCCCCGGAGTTTCTTCTACTGATTTAATAACAGGCAGAGGATTTTCAGGTACTTTTTCGGGAAACAATTTTTCAAAACATCTGTCAAGTTCTTCTCTCATAGCTCTGACATTTTCATAGCGCTCTTCCGGTTTTCTTCCTACTGCACGGGCAACAATATGTTCCATATCCTCCGATATATTCTTATTACTATTTCTCAGAGGTTCGAAATAAAAAAGATTTACAGGCACTATTCCTGTGAGTAAACAGTGCATGGTAGCACCGAGAGAATAAATATCTGTCCTCGGTTCAGGTTGTCCGGCAAATAATTCCTCGGGAGCATACTGAGGCGTTCCTATGGCTGTCATTGTAAGACCTGGTGTTATTACTCTGGCAAGTCCCATATCTATAATTATTATCCTGCTGTCAGAATACCTGAGCATTACATTTTCAGGTTTTAAATCACGATATATTACAGGAGGAGATTGACTGTGGAGATAATCCAGTGCGTCCAGCATCTGTTTCGTCCATTCAATTACAGTGGCTTCAGGAATTCCGTTTCCCCGGTAATCTTCAGTCATGATCGTATAGAGATCTTTACCTTCTATATAATCCATAACAAGGTAATAACGATTATGTTCAATAAAGGCATCTTTTGAAATAGCCAGATTTGGATGAGACAGATCATGAAAGGTTTCTTTTTCTCTTTTAAATCTGACGCTCAAATATTCCCGCTCTTCAGGTGTATCTGAAGAACTGTTGAGCATTTCTTTTACCGCACAGATAATGTTGTTCGTTCTGTCCAGAGCTTCATAGACAGAACCGAAGCCACCTGTTTTAACCAGTCTTTTGATTTCATATCGATTATTCAGAACCACGCCTGCCATAAGAGTGCCGTCTGTTTCAGTAGCAATAAGTTTTTCTCCGCATCCCTGGCAGAAATTCGCATTATTCATATTTTTATAATTACATTTATTACAGAAGATAGACATAAAAAAATCTCCTATTTCGGTTCTGATTACCGGAATGTATTACTAATCTTTATATTCCTCAGGCATTCTGAATCTCCCGGGATGACCCAGTCTTGCCAGTTCTTCCTTCCATTCCCTGAGATACCCTTCATGATCTGTAAATCTTCTTCCCCAGTCACCGATACAGCATTCCCCTGGCAGAAAGATTTCATTTCCTTTTTTTTCATATTCAGGTAATGTTATGGGATTATCCAGTCCTTCGGCATCTTTCCAGAGAAGGGCTGTCCCGTCTTTACCTAATCCGAATAATCCCAGACCGAATACAAACATTGATTTTATATTATATTCTCTGAGTACTTCATAAACTCTCTGGGCTCCGACTTTCGAACCTGCAATGGAAAAAATTATTATCATTTCCAGTCCATGTTTTATGGCATAAGGCATATGTTCTCTAAGGGAATCACAGGCACTTATGCCTGTAGCAATGGTTTCTCCAAGGATACAGAGTTTCCCTCTGGCTTCAAATCTTTTATAAGAAATAACAGAACGAAATTTCTGTTTCCCTTCTTCATCATATTCGTTTTCAATTACTTCTCTGTGTAAAGCAATATAGTTTCTGGGAAGAGAACTGTTAAATACTTTGGCATGGGCAGACTGAAGCTGATAATCATCGGAGCCTGCAAGGTTAACCTGTTCAAATCTTGTTCCAGGTGGATATTTCTTTAAAACTCCGTCTTTCAAAGCTTCAAAAAAAGCCCTGGCTGCTCTGTAAGTTTCTATTTGAAGAGGCCAGTTAACCAGAGAACGATCAAATAAAATTTTCTCAATTGCAGGGGAATGTAAAATATAAGTTTCATCGGGTAAATTCAACCCGTGGTCTATTACTCTCAATAA
>JBEHWO010000052.1:0-25201 GCA_040217695.1 Vulcanimicrobiota bacterium
AACGCGTAACGTTTATGCGTTACGCGCCACGATCTTCCTTGATTCAAATTCACCACCGGCTGATTTTTTGACTTTGACTACTAGTTAACCACGATGATTTTAATGTGTAAACCTCGTCATTGCGAGCGAAGCGAAGCAATCCCACTGGTAGAAACCAATCCGATGGGATTGCTTCGTCGCTATCGCTCCTCGCAATGACACACATCTTAATCATTGTGGATGTCTGCGAGTCGCACATTTTTTATAGATGTCCCGCCTTAATTCAATTTCACCACCGGTTGATCCCTGTAAAGAGTTTTATTTATCTTTAAATCCACCACTGTAATTCTGAGGAGACGATTCTCATCAATACTGAAGGACACGGAAATTCTTTTTTCCCCTCCTCTGGCCGGAGGGTCTAATTTTATAAAGGTAGGATTCTTCTCGTTTACAAGCACTTTATCCTCATCACCGCTGACATTTGTACATATTATTTCATATTTATCTGCTTCGGAATTATAGATCATTTCATTTTTCATCTTTTGAGAATTATGTCCTCTTGCTTCAAAGATCATGAGTTCTACTTCTTTTTGCCCCGGTACTGCAGCATCTATTTTAAATTTTGCCACATCGGAAACAGGATATTTTGTACCTCTGGGTATAAAGGGCTCATATCCGTACCTGCCGCTGTAACGGTCATCTGACCATATCCAGTGTTTCAGACAGTAATCATGCTTTATATAATCATCGAGTATTTTCCCTGCACCGTAACGGCATGCACCTTTTACGACAGCATCAAAAGGTCTGTAAGATTTTATTTTATCAGGGAATTTGTCGTTAAGTAATTTTTTTACAGATGGTATGAGGCTTGAACCTCCAATCATTAAAACATGCTTTATGTCTCTTCTTCTTATACCTCTGAGAGCTGCTTCTTCCAGGGAATCATCCAGAATTTCCTGAATAATATTGAATAAATTATTTTTTGTCAGAATTTCTTCGAATTTTTCTCTTGTATAATCTGCGGAAATCATGGTGCCGTTCACATCGTCAAATACCGAGAGAAATGCTTCTTCATTAAAGGAAAGGTCTATTTTTATTTCTTCTACAGTCTCCCTGAGATGATTGATTATATGCTGCACATCTCCTGTGGACATGCCATTCTGCTCCAGAAGATCTTCCATTATCCATGTGTCTATG
Organism: Vulcanimicrobiota bacterium; assembly: GCA_040217695.1. Lineage (GTDB taxonomy): Bacteria > Vulcanimicrobiota > SpSt-956 > SpSt-956 > JAKJGF01 > CALARM01. The sequence goes on from JBEHWO010000052.1 coordinate 1,177, forward strand.
TCTATTCCTCCTATACCTGCACCTCCTTTCCCTACTACTATCGATTTTCTGTCACCATGTCCCGAGAGTTCAATCTTTACAATCGATACATCGAGGGTTCCTCCTCCGAAATCAAAAACCATAATTATGTCCCCGTCTTCTACGCCTGCATCATAGCCGAAAGCACATGCGGAAGGTTCATCTATTACCCTGTAATAATCTATATCGAATTTAACACATATTTCGCCTATCCACTCCTGATAATGTTGAAAAGCATCTACAGGTAAAGTAAAAATTATCTCCTGAATTTTATCTCCCGCTATTTTATTTGCCCGTGAAATTATTTCTGATAAAAAATATTCTCCGCTATCGTAAAAAGAAATTTTTTTCCCTCCCACATCACGTGGCAGAGGTTTTCTTTTCATAATATATCTTTTAATATCCCTGAAAGTGGATTTGGAAAATTCTTTTCCTCTATCGAAAACTTCCTGGCCGGCAAGTAAAGTATTTCCGTCAAAGTTTATTATTGATGGTATACAGTATATTTCAGGAGCATTATGTTCCGACGGATTTTTATATTTTCTGGCCATGCCGTCTATTTTTATTAATTCTTCTTTACCAAGTGTTTCATTCCATAGAGCAATTGTTGTATTTGAAGTACCGAAATCAATTGCTATCTTTTTACCCATTATAGATCCCTTTCCTTTTAGCTTATATCACTTCAGTAATAGTAATTTTAGTTGTTAACTGCCTCATTTGTCAAGATTTTTCATAAGGAATCTGAAAATATAGCAGAAATAGAAGGGTTATTAAAAGAAATGTAGTAAATAGATACGGTAATATAGTTAGTTTTATTCCGATTAAATTCAACATGAGCCCCGCGTCACGCGTCACGCGTCACGCGTCACGGTTATACATATGATTTCTAAATTTCTACTCCATCAGATGGATTATATTTATTTTCTCTACGGCCTGTCCCTTATTTTTCTTTCAGTTGTATGTTATACATTGAAAAGGGAAAAAAAGTCCGATCTGCCATGGCTATGGCTCGGACTCTTCGGCCTTACTCATGGATTGAGTAAATGGCTGGAATTCCTGACAATAATTACCGGGCCAAGGCCTATAATTGAAATTATAAAACTCTCTCTTTTAATCTCTTCTTATTTATTTCTTTTAAATTTCGGAAGGCTGGCCATTACTTCTTTAAAAATCTGGATATTTTTACCTCTTCTGTGTCTTTCTTTTACCGGCATATTTATTGATGAACCGGAGGGGTTTGCGATATTTCCGAGATATTTCCTCGGTATACCCGGAGGAATACTGACTTTAATAACATTATTCCGGAGGAGTAAAAAAGAGAAAAATATTTATTTATTTATTATGTCGGTGGCAATGCTGTTTTATATCTTTACAATAATAACAGGCGTGCCGGAAGGTATTTATTTCCCTTCTGCTCTGGTGAATTCTCATACATTCCTTTCAATAACCGGTATACCTTTACAATTGTTTCAGTCTCTTCTTTCCATTGTAATGATTATAAGTTTATGGTTTTATTCTCAGATATTAAGATGCAGAGAAACTGTCTGGCTGTCAAACAGGAAAATAATATCTTATTACACGGTAAGCATGGTCTATGTATTGCTCTTCATTTTAACAGCAGGATGGGTAGCAGCACAACTGGTTGGTATCAGTACAGACAGGGAAGTAAAAAATAATCTGCTCAGAAGAGCCAGAACCATAGCATCTTCCATGGATCCTGAAATTATAAAAATACTGAAAGGAATTCATTCCGATACAGAAACAGTAAATTACAAATATGTAAAGAAACAGCTACATAATATAATTATGGAAAATGACGACTGTCGTTTCGTTTATTTAACAGCCATACGTAATGATAAAATCGTTTACCTTGTAGATTCTGAACCGTCTTATTCAAAAGATTATTCTATGCCCGGTGACATCTATAACAGTACGGATATAAGAAATATATTTTCCGTAGGAAAACCTGTAGTAACAGGCCCTGCAGAGGATAAATGGGGAACATGGATATCTGCTTTTTCTCCTGTCATAGATGGTGATACAAAAAAAGTCATTGCAGTTTTCGGTATGGATATTAATGCAGCAGACTGGGCTTATGCAATTGCCATAGACCGTATTGACCCTATATTAATAACTCTTCTCATATCTGTAATAGTAATAATATTTTTTATTGTCTATGAAATTTCTTTTGAAGCTTCTCTGATGATAAGGGCTTCAGAAAAAGAAAAATTCGACAGTGAACTCAGAATTGCCAGCGATATACAGATGGGAATGATACCGAAAATTTTTCCTCCCAGTTCCGGCCGGTTCAGTCTCTATGCACTCCTGGAACCGGCCAGGACTGTAAGCGGTGATGTATATGATTTTTTTAAGCTCGATGACGATCATTTATGGTTTGCTATAGGTGATGTGTCAGGTAAAGGTATACCGGCTTCTCTTTTTATGGTTATAACAAAAACTCTTTTCAGATTTATTGCCTCACAGGGAGGAAGTCCTGGCACAGTATTTACAAAACTTAACAGAGAACTTTATAATAATAATGAAACCTTTATGTTTGTTACTGTATTTGCCGGTATTCTGGATATAAAAACAGGCCTTTTGACCTATATTAATGCAGGCCATAACAGACCTTATATTATCAATCATAAGGGAGACATAGTAGAGCTTGAAAAACCTGATAGAATAGCTCTCGGTGTTGATGAAGATGCTGTTTATGAAAACAAAAAAATTAATCTTCAGAAGGGAGACTGTCTTTTTACCTATACAGATGGTGTAACTGAAGCTATGATAGAAAATGGCGAACTTTTTGATGAACATAGACTGATAGATATTTTAAAAGGAAAAAATAATAAAGAACCGGAAGAGATTATAAGAGCCGTTCATGAAGCCATTAAAGATTTTACCGGTAATGCAGAACAGTCAGATGATATAACAATGCTTTCCGTGAAGTATTATAACAGTGACCAGTGACTGGTGACCGGTGAACAGTAAAACTTTGTTTATAGTAATTGATAACTGTTGAGGACTGTAAGGAAAATAACTCTGGCAAATTATTAGAACAATTAGTACCCTCACGTTACGCGTTACGAGTCACGATATAAACTGTAAATATGATGTAGTTATTTCCTGAAAATGGTTGAAAGGTGAGAGTTGAAAGTTTAAAATAAGCCAACTCTCAACTTTCAACCTTCTTAAACTCTTAACTCTCAACCTTAAACTCTCAACTCTATTCACCGGTAACTGTTCACTGATAACCGGTTACCGGTTACTGCTAACTGACATAAACTTCGTCCTGTTCAATAGTAGAAAGTATCCAGTCAAAATTGCCTGAAGTGATTTTACTGCCGCAGTATTCACAGATGCCTGCCATGCTTATGTGCAATTCTCCTCCGCAGTTTGGACAGGAATTTTCCTTCTTTTCCTTTGTATCTCCTGCAAATCCTGCTCTTCTTATAAAAGTCCAGTATTCCGAAAAAGTTCTCTTTACAGTGTTACTTCCGTCCAGAACATTACCGTTCCCGTCTACCGTATAATCCTTCATGCTGGCTTTTATTCTTACCGTTATGGCCTCATAAAAAGCGTCTTCTTCTATTTTTACAGTTGTAATGGATAGTATTTCTATATCTTCCAGAATGTTTCTCATACCTTCTGCTTTATACTGTTCTATCCAGTATTTATGCATTGAAAACAGACAATCTGTTTCAAGAGGTCTTGCCGCTTCCCAGTTACAGGTTGACCAGGCGTGCTGCAGTTTCATAAAGGTGTCTCTTACTTTCCCGGAAAATTCCTTTGGATTAAAATTGGGATATCTCATAAGAAAAGCTCTTTTTGCCGCTTCGAAGTTCGGCTGAAATACAGTGGGAAGATCTGTGCCTTCTTCTATACCGCCTCCTCCAATCTGAAGGGGAGGACGGGGATATTTCTCTATGATTTTTATCATATGTAACTGCCAGTGAAAATCTCCACCTGTGACAATCTTATCACAGTGAGTACATGTGCCGTTCAATCTTAATTCTACAGGACTTCCGCATGAAGGACAGTGAAAAGAGGAAATCTCTTCAGGGCCTTTAGATAATATGCCAGGTTTCCTTTTTAAGGTCCATTTTTCCTTTACATAATATATTTTTTCATTGCCTCTTATATATTCTGAATAATTCGCTTCAAATTCCACTTCTATTCTGTCATATACCTTATCGAAAGTCTTGAAGGTATCTATTTTTACGATATTTGAGGAACCTGTTATAATATTATCCACTTTTTCAGGGCCGTCCGATGTCCGGTATGCAGATATGCCATTTATGGATAAATAGGGACGCAGGCTGTCCCATGATTGGGTACCCCTTGCAACCTGTACCTTTGTGTAAAATATCTGAATAAAATCTAAAAACAGAGGTTTTGAAAAATTCGGATCTTTATATTTATAATTTCTTATACTCTCTGCGATGGAAACAGTCCTTCTCACAGGCTGAAAAGGAGCGGATCTCCCTGAAGAGTTAAATCCCAGGAAGAATCCTAATAAAGCATGAAGTAGAGAAAACTGAAAAGAAGCGGCGCTGCCTGAAGAGTTATATCCCCCTGAATAAAGATTGTTCATCTTTCTCCCCCCGTTTTTTTCTTCTTCTTTCTGTTTGAGATATCCTACAAATACCATTATGCCTATAAACACAAGAAACATAGTACAGCTAAAAGCACTTGCAGGTCCGCCCCCCCCGCCGCCTGAATAGGAACCATGATAACTTCCTCCGCTGTTGCGAGAGCCGCTGCTGCGATAACCGCCGCTGCTGCGAGAGCCGCCGCTGCTCCGTCCTCCTCCGAAACTGTGACCTCCTCCTACTCTTGCATAGGATATGGAAATTAGAAAGATAATAAATAATATTGTTATTGAAATGATATAAATTTTTTTCATAAGTCTCACTCCTCAGACATGCGGTCAATTTTTCCATCTTCATCATAATAATAAGTAGTATCTGAAGTATGGGTGCCGGTATTTTTCAGGTAACTAAAAATAAGATACAGAATTAACAGAGCGACAGGTATGCCTATAAATGTTACGAAACATCCGTTTGTCAAGGTTTTACTGTTATCGGGAATTTCCCCTTTCTTATAAGCAGGAGGGCCTTTGTACAGATCGTCTTTTTTACCCTCGCCGGCTTTCCATCCGCTGTCATGCCTGTAAGTCGGAGTTCTTCGAATAATTCCTCCTGACGCCGAAGTATCTATAGTATTTAAGCTGATAAAGAAAATGATTATAAATATAAGAGATAGATTGATACATGGCCTTTTCATGAAAATTAGCCTCCTCTTATTCTGGGTCTGTTCATTATTTCATCAGGATTTTCCTCTCCCGGCGGGAATGTGGCTGATAGAAATCCGATACATGTGACAAGTTTCTCGGCAAAATCTTCTACAGGTTTTTGACTTGAAAGAGCTTTGTTAAGGTCAATGGTAAGCCTGTTCCACTTATCTCTGGATATTTTTCCGTCTATACCGAGATCTGAGAGAATTTCAACGCGTTTTTCAAAAAGTGATATATAGAACAGGATACCGGTTCTATCTTTTGTGGCAGAAACACTTTCTTCAAAAAAGGCTATTTTGGCACCTCTTTTAACCTGTTCTATTCTTCTTTCTTTCCGTGTAAACAATCTCATAAATAATTCAATTCTGGCACAGATAATATAGCCGATAAGATAAGCTATAATTACAAAAGGCAGTACAAACCACGGGTGTACATCAAAGGGGGAAAAGAGAATGAATATAAGTGTTAACATAGATAGAATAAAACCGAATATTACTGGCACATCTCTGTAGCTTTCTGAAAATTTTGCTATGGCAATAACTATTTCTGCAGAAGTAGATTTTTCAATTTCTGTAACAGCATCCTCAAGTTGAATCAGTGATTTTTCATCCAGGAAATTATGCATAATTAATCTGCCTTTCTCGGTGCTGATAACGGAAAATATAACACCGGATAATCTGTGATTTAGTCTCCTCCCGTCACGCGTTACGCGTCACGATTATAACCAGTGGAATGTGTACCGTTATAAGCATTAGATTTTATTAATAAAATATTTTAAGGTACAAAATTTGCACTATATAAACAAGGAATTCGACAGAGGTAATCGAATTTCCTATAAAATGACATTAGGAGGTTTAATTTAATGAAAAAAATTTCTTTTTTAGTTCTGGCTCTATTACTTTTTGTATCTTCCCTTGCAAGTGCTCAGACAGGTAATAAAAGATGGGCTTTAATCATAGGTATAGGCAAATATCCTGAAGATGCCGGAGTGGAGAATTATAATTATGTAGAAAACGATATACAGGGAATGGAAACATTGTTCAGAGAAAAATTTGCCGTTCCCGGTGAAAATATTACAGTTATTAAAAATGAACAGGTCACAAAAGATGGAGTTAAAAAAGCCATAACTGATATGGCGGGAAAGATAAGTGAAAATGATTATGTCTTTATATATATAAGGGCAAGAGGTGAAGATACTTTCCCGGATTTTAACAACGATGAAAAAAGCGGTTATGATATATGCATAGTTCCTCATGACTGCAGGTGGAAATATCCTAAAACCTATATAAATGATGATAATTTAACTCTCTGGCTCAAAGATATTAAGGGGAAAATCATTGCTTTCTGCGATGTAAACGGAGGAGCCGAGCTTATAGATTTGCATTCCAATAAAGAGTTTGAAGGAAGAACGGTTGTGCTCGGGCCGTCTGCCGGAACTAAAGCAGATGAAGATCCTTCGCAGCACGGACTTATGACATATTTTGTCATAGATAAAACAAATGATCTTTATGAAGATTATCTTGATGAAATCAGAAACAATCCCGAAGAAGCTCAAAATTTGACTGTGACAATAATAATAGATGAGATTAAAAAGCAGATGAATGGATTTTTAACTGACAGAGGCCGTATGGGAGAGTTAGTCAGTAACGGCAAACTGGACGGAAAGTCCGTAATCATTTTGAGTAAATAATTGCTACGTAATGTGTGATGTGTGATACGTGATGCTTCACACATCACAAGTCTTACTGATCTGAGTATAAGCATTTAATAAATATTTTCCTCCCTTTACCCGTCACTAGTAGTTAACCACGATGATTTTAATGGGGAAACTGTGTCATTGCGAGCGAAGCGAAGCAATCCCACTGGTAGAATCTTATACGACGGGATTGCTTCGTCGCTATCGCTCCTCGCAATGACACACATCTTAATCATTGTTACTGTCTACTAGAGCAGTTATGGGTTATGGATTTTCTTACCACATCACCCGACACCCTTATCTATTAATAGATTGTATGAAATTAATTATAAGTTCCAGTAAAATTACCTGTCGTAAAAAAACACTATCAACCATTACGATTTTTATATAAATATTTGACTTTTATGTTATAATATTAATAAATATTTTGAAGGAGGTAAGTATATGGATCCATGGTCTAATATGTGTGGTATATTTTTTGCCATAGTTTTTCTGGGAGCCATAGGTCTGGCTGTATTTTTAAACTTTGTACCTGTCCATCTCTATATCACGGCATGGGCTGCAGGAGTGGATGTCGGATTGAGTCATCTCGTAGGAATGAGATTTCGAAATGTTCCGCCTGATAAAATAATATTTCCTCTTATTATGGCATCTCAGGCAGGCATATATATGCCTATAAGGGAACTGGAAGATCATTTTCTCGCAGGGGGAAGGGTAACCAATGTTGTAAATGCCGTAATAGCAGCAAACAAAGCAGGCATACCTCTTACGCTTGATAAGGCAAGAACTATCGATCTTGCAGGAAGAGATGTACTGGAAGCCGTAAAAATGAGTGTAAATCCGAAAGTAATAAAAACTCCTTTCATAGAAGCTGTAGCACAGGACGGAATACAACTCAAAGCAACATGCCGTATTACGGTAAGGGCCAATATTGAAAAGCTCGTAGGCGGTGCCGGTGAGGAAACAGTACTTGCAAGAGTGGGAGAAGGCATTGTAACAGCTATAGGTTCTTCTCACAGTCATAAAGAAGTACTCGCAAACCCTGAAATAATATCTGAAGCGGTGCAATCCAAAGGACTTGATGCAGGAACTGCTTTTGAAATATTATCAATAGATATTGCAGATGTAGATGTAGGAAGAAATATAGGGGCCCAGCTTTCTCTTGACAGAGCAAATGCAGATAAGCAGATAGCACAGGCAAAGGCAGAACAGAGAAGAGCTATGGCCGTGGCGAAAAGTCAGGAGATGAAAGCTCTTGTTGTACAGGCAAGAGCAAAACAGGTCGAATCGGAAACAGAAGTACCTAAAGCCCTTGCCGATGCTCTTAATAGCGGAAGATTTTCCGTTATGGACTATTATGAAATGCAAAATATAATAGCAGATACTAAAATGAGAGAAACTATTGCAGGACTGAGTCAGGGAAAACAGGGAACTGCATAGAGAAAGGAGACACGATAATATGGGTATATTTATGGCTGTAATTTTGTTTATAGTGTTTATGATAGGTGTAATTGTATTATATTTTGTTCCTATACCTACATGGATAAAAGCCGTTTCTGCAGGCGTACATGTGAGCCTGGGTGATTTCATAGGAATGAGGCTCAGGAATGTTTCGCCTGATAAAATAATAGATCAGTTCATCATGCTACAGCGTGCAGGTATTCATATAAAAAGACAGGAATTAGAAGCACATTATCTGGCAGGCGGTAACATAGCCGCCGTATCTTTAGCTCTTATAGAAGCCCATAAGGCAGGTATACCTCTTCACTTTGCCCAGGCAGCAGCTATTGATCTGGCAGGAAGAAATGTACTGGAAGCAGTAAGTATGAGTATTAACCCGAAGGTTATAAAAACACCTCTCATAGAAGCTGTTGCAAAAGACGGCATACAGATGAGAGCCACAGCAAGGATCACCGTAAGAGCGAATATTGAAAAACTTATAGGCGGAGCAGGTGAAGAAACAGTAATAGCAAGAGTGGGAGAAGGTGTTGTAACTACAATAGGCTCTGCGGAAAGTCATAAAAGAGTTCTGGAAAATCCAAATATGATTACCCAGAATGTACTCAGACGCGGTCTTGACAGAGGAACTGCTTTTGAAATACTTTCCATAGATATTGCAGATGTGGATATAGGGAGAAATATAGGCGCCCAGATACAGATAGAACAGGCGAATGCAGATAAGCTTATAGCACAGGCTCATGCAGAAAGCAGAAGGGCTGAAGCTATAGCAACAGAAGAAGAGATGAAGGCCCGTGTGGAAGAAATGAGAGCAAAGGTTATAGAGGCAGAATGTCTGGTACCGCTGGGACTTGCCAATGCTCTAAGAGAGGGAAGACTTGGCCTTGGTGACGGTAAGACAACATCACAATTGCCGCGCGCTTCTACCGCACAATTGACAACTTCTTACAGACCTGAATAGAGAGGATTTTACAGTGGTTAAATGTACGAAATGTTATGCCATTAATAAACCTGAAGCGAAATTCTGCGGTTCCTGTGGACAAACCCTTGTACAGGCAGGACAGAGAACAGGTCAGAATACTCCTTCCAGGCCTGTTTATACCCCTCCTGTGAGACCTGCTTATACCCCTCCTGTGAGAGATTTTTCCGGGAAATCTTCTTACAATCTTCCTGCAAGAGTCAATCCTCCTTCTATGCCTTCCAGGATAACAACACCTGCCCCCTCTTTGCCTGAACTTAAAAAAAAGTGGTCCACAGACGATGAAGAGGAAGATTTTGCACTGGCTGCCATAAATGAGTCAGAGAATGATAATTTCGCCGCCCCTTCGGATACCCGTGACAGCTATGCTGTGGAAGTGGTGGAAGAAAATGATAATGATGCCTATCATCTTACGGAAGATTTTAAAAAAGAAGTTTTTACTTCCGATGTAAGAGATGAAAGACCGGTTGAAGATACAAAAGATTCCGACATAAATATATTGAGCAGACTGTTTTCAGGTGACAGAAATTTAATGGATATGTTTATAATACAGGAGATAATGACTCCTCCGAGATTTAAGAGGAGAAAATAGTTTTTTTCTGTAAAAAACAGGGCACAGTCCTGTGCCCTGTTTTTTTATTATGATTCCTTTAGCTGCTTCATGGCAACACTCAAACTTATTCTTAATCTGTTCAAAGAACCTGCCAGATTGGAAATTTCTTTAAAACTCTCCATCTTAATTTCCTGATCTATATTTTCTCCAAGGCTCAATCCGTCAGCTTTTTTTGTAATTACAGACAGAGGTCTTGTAATGGCTATAGAGAGAATAATAGACACTAAAATACCCAGAACCAGTATGACCAGTCCTATCAGAATAGAGTTGTAGAGTAATGCCGATAGCCTTGCTTTCATAAAAGCTATAGAGACATCGGCGGCTACAACATACTCCACTCCTTTTTTTGTTTTCATTGGAATAAAAATGGAACGCACCGTTCCGAATTCGTCAGTATATTCATCAAAAACAATCTCCCGTGTTTTAAATGCTTTTTTCAATCCATCACTGGGTTCTTTATAGACATCAAAATTTTTACTGTAAGTGTTATTTTTATATTCTGCCTCTGTAGCATTTGAAGCTGTAAAATATATGTCTTTACCATCGCTGACCATAGTATAAACATAGAGGAGATTACTCTTTGTTGCAAAATCAGATAGAACGTTAACAATTTTAAGATATTCTTCTTCAGACATGGCATTTTTATCTTTTACTTTATCATGGAAGGATTCCGTGAGGATTAAATTGGTTGCATAGGCTCCTTCTTTCAATGAATTATCTATTCCGTTTATCACCAGCCTTTTCGTATCAGAATAGTGGTACACCGTATAAAAAACAGAGGTTAAAATGAAAAATAAGGATGTAACAGAAACAAGAGCAACATTAATACTGATTTTTTTAAACATAATATTTCTTCTCCTTTAACTAAAACATTAATTATAAATAATTATGAAACTACTGAGGTGAGCATAAACAATAAATATATACTCTCGTGACGCGTAACGCGCCACGAGAAGGAAGACCTTTATTAAATGCTTATGCTCAGGTCAGTAAATACAGACAGATTATTATTATAACATGAATATATTATAAATCAATAATTTTATTATGCCTGATGTTCTGTCAGATTATCAGTAATATATTCAGCAGGAACTTATTGATATTCTGTCGAATAAGCTTAAAAATTTTGTATTATTCAGGAGGCAAAAATGAAAAAAATTTTTATCCCGCTATTATCTTTATTAATCCTCATTATTCCTTTATCTGCTATGGCAGATCCTTTTTCCGATGTACCATCGGGCCACTGGGCCTATGATGCAGTAAATATGCTGGAAGAAAAAGGTCTCGTAGAAGGCTATCCTGACGGCCTGTTTAAAGGAGACAGACCTATGACCCGTTATGAAATGGCTATGGTAGTAGCCAGAGTAATAGCAAAATTAGAACAGGTTCAGGCTTCTATTCCTCAAATGCCTGATCTGTCTATATATGCCACAAAAGAAGATCTGGAAGTAATAAATAAACTTGCAAAAGAATTCAAAGGAGAACTGGACGGACTGGGTGTGAGAGTTGCAAACATAGAGGACAGTCTGGGACGTATAAGCAGCAGGGTGGAAGAATTGGAAAGAGTTTTTGTAACAGGAGATATTACATCCGTAGCAAGTACTGTAGGCTATACCAAATACAACATCCTTGGTTCTGCCAGTACAGATTATATCGCATATGAAGATTACGGCGGTTATCTTCTTACAGAAGGGTCTGCTGTTACTACCAGACTTAACCTGGATGTAGGTGTAAATATAGATGAACATGTAACTGCAGGAGGAACCTTTACCGGTTTCAGCGCCTTCGGAGATGCCGACGTAGCCTATTCGTGGGGTGTATTACCTCCTTATAATGCTGCCGGTATCAGTGCTTTCAATGAAAATGATAATATATATAATGTCGGTGTTAATTATCAGGCCAATCTGAATAAGCTCTGGTTTAAAACAGACGGAGACTGGAAAATAGACGGAACCTTCGGTGAATATCAGCCTGAGAAAATTTCATCTCTTATTTATTACGGTATAGTTGCTCCTGCCTACTGGGGGCCGGCTACTATGCCCGTAAACGGTATCAATATAAAGGGAACTCTATATGAAAACTACAAGTTCGAACTGGTTGAAGCAGATGATCTTACCTGGCTGGATTACGGCCCTTTACCCCTTTACTCGGGTTATAACCCTTTTGATTTATATACGTCTGATTATTATAAATTCAACGGATTTCACAACAGAATGTACGGAGCTCTCGGAGGATATGAAAATGACAGGCTGGATTTTGATGCCACCTATCTGCGTATATATGAAGATTACGCTTCAAACCCCGGCATTGATATGATACCGAGAGATGAAATATTGTTTGGTTTAAGAGGGAGTTATAAAATACTGGAAGAAGATAAACTCAAACTCTTCGGAGAATTTAACCAGAGCTGGTTTGATTACAATCTTTTAGACAGCGTAGATCCGAGACGAAGCGGTAATCTCCTGGTACTGGGCGGAGAAGGCACATGGGAGTCACTGGATTATAAAGCACAGTTCCTACGTATAGAAGGTAATTATGAACCGTTTAATTTCCACAGAATCTTTGAATTTATGAGCACTGAATGCTGTAATATAGGTGAAAGTGTTTATATACCATCTCTTTACCGTCCTAACAGAATAGGATTTAATATGAATCTTCAATATAATTTTGCCGAAGAAAAAGGAGCAATATTCGGAGGCCTAACCTATGCAAGTCAGATTGACCCGACTCTGGACACAGATCCTGTGACAACTATCGGTTCCTCCTATGGTTTCCAGGATCATTCTTTCCTTAATAATTCAACAGATAAAGGAAAAGAGTTTTTCTACGATATAGGCGGTTCATACCAGATCACGGATAAGGCCTATGTGGAAGGCCATTTCTTTTCCTTTAATTTTAAAAGAGATTATGCAGCATTCAAACATGACCAGACAAGGCGTTATCTCCATGTAGCAGGAAGTTATAATATTACAGACGAATTTAAGGTAACAGGTCTTTATGAGATGGTAAAGGTTAACGGCATAGATGATAACGGTTTTGATACCGACGGACTCCTGCACATACCGGGTGTATCCCTGAGTTATGACTTCAGTGAAGACGCATCCGTAGGAGTGGATTACAGGTGTTATAACGGAGATTATACTTATAATGTAGAACCGTTCGTTAATTATAATGCAAACAGAGTATCTACATGGATGAAGCTTGCTTTCTAGACAGGGATTTGTGGGGATTTCATGGATAGGGGATGAAGATCAGCTCGTTTGGATGGCTGATATATAAGGGATGATGGTATAAAAAGCAGTGAGTGGAACATCGTTCCACTCACTGCTTTTTTTATGACCGTTCTGTGCTCCCATCACGCATTACGCATCACGCATTCTGTCCTACTGGCGATGTGCCGGTGGAATACCACCCGGAGGCGGACTGATCTGAGGCGGCGTCTGAGTCGCAGACGGAGATACCGGCGGTGACCCGTCAGGAGTTATTGACGGCACGGGAGTTGGTGAAGGTGTGATTTCATCCTTTACCGTTCCTTTAATATTCCATTTTATAATCTCCAGTATAAGATAATTATTTATTTTTACCGGTATGAAGGTAATAGTAAATATATCTTTTTTCTCTATTGTTACAGGTTTCCCCATTTCTTTAATAATTATTTCATCTATCTTTTCTTCTCTGTTATATATGACAATCTTATAAGGCTCTTCCTTACTGTCTGAAATAGACTGCACATCACCGTACATATCATAATTTTCTATATCGTAGATCTCTCTGTCCAGTTCATCCAGCTTACCCGGCGCAGGAGTCTTATCAGGCGCGGGAGTCTTATCAGGTTTCGGAGTTTTATCAGGTTTCGGAGGGATTTTATCATATACCGTTTTCCCTGAAGGTTCATAAAGTTCCTTCATAATATTATCAATATATGCATCATCTATAATATCTTTTGTTTTAATATGTTCTGCCATAAAATAATAACCATCTGCCAGAGGTACCATAGCATCACATGGAATGTCCTCTGCCTGTTTCTTTTCAAGGGGATGGAGTATTAAAATTTTTGCCCTCATTAATCTGGATAAATCCAGTAATTTTTTAGGATTAACCCGGTCAAAACTGGCTTTTACAGAAGGATACCAGTCAATAGATTTTGTATCGTCATCATTGCCTGAAACCGAAGAAACAGGTATTTTACTGTCCAGAAAAACCTTTGGAACAGATATTCTGTTTGCTCCGCCGTAATCATAGGCAGGAAGAGCTGTTTCTACAGGTACCCAGCCGATTTTGTTTATCCATACTTCAGACCAGACATAGGGGCCGTTTGCTACCACCAGTCTCGCAGGAACCCCTGCCGCTTTACAGAGAGAGCAGAATAACCTTGCTTTTGACCAGCATACGCCCGTATTTTTTCTGAGGGTTATTACTGCGTCTTCTACCAGTCCTTCCTTTGAAGTTGTTGTAATAAATTTATCGCCCGTACTGTCTTCACTGATATTAAGAAAATAATTATAGGGCATATCACGAAAGAGAGAAGAGTAAAGTATATCTTTTACGGTAAGAAGCATATCGTCGGAAGAACTTTCTTTAATAAGACTTTTTGCAGTTTTATATATATCAGGATTATCGCATGGAAGATAACGTCCGGGAAGAAGGTATTTTTTTACCTCTGCCGGCATAGCCTGAGGGAAAGGATAATCTTCTTTCGAGTCTATGACGGGTTTACTGTAATCGGTAACATATCCGTAAGACAGGAAATCGGCACTTTTAATGTCTCCGCTGAATTCTGCCCATATATTGCCCATCATGTCCTCTGTAACCGAATAGGACATGGCTCCTCCCTGTTCCAGATTGATACCGTCGCCCCAGAAAGCTCCATAGGCCCATATGACATTCCCGTAGTGATCTTTCGGCATGGCGAAACGAAGGCTTATTCGTTCATTTTTATCGCCTGCCCTCTGCCAGTGATATGAAGAGGTGTTGAAATTTTCCGGTTCCGGTTTATGGATGCCTTCTTTACCGTTAAAAGAAAAGTAATCCGATAAGTCCGGTTTCCCTATAAGGTTAAATTTACCGTTGAAAGGAAGTCTGGAATAAAGATCTTTAAAGACAGGATCGCCTTTAAGTGTATCTCTTTTTTCTTCATGAAGCACTGAAAAACCGCTGTAAGTGGCAAACCATTTATTATTATCTCTGTCAACCGCGACAGAACCGACGTAATTACTTATAAGTCCGCTGTTTTCAGCTTTGAAGTTTTTAAAAGTTCCGTCGTTTCTTAAGACTGTTACGCCTCCGCCCCAGTATCCAATCCATAAAGTACCATCTGTTTCAAAGGCCAGAGATGTTACGAAATTACTTATTAAGAATCTGTCATTTTCCGATCTGTAATTTAACCAGTTCTCTCCGTCGAAAACCGATATACCTTCCGAAGTGGCAAACCACATTTTCCCGTCAACAGGATTTTGATTTATACTGGTGACGGAATTACTTACAAGTCCGCTGTTACCCATAGAGTAATTTGTCCATTTCAGACCTGCTTTTTTGACTTCTTTTAAAACAATGTCTGTTTCCTTCTGTGTAAAACCCATTTGTTCCAGATTTTCAGCCAGTTCTTTCTCGGAATATTTCTTGTTTTTAAGACTTGCCAGCAGTTCTATCTTGCTTTTATTTCCTTCTTCTGTATTATCTTCGGAATCTTTTTTATTATCTTCAGAATCTTTAAAAGAAGGTTTTAAATTTTTTATTGTTTCATTATCAATGCTCAAGCCGGGTTGCAGTGTCGAAAGACCTCCGTCCCATATACCAAACCATAAATTTCCGTCTTTATCTTTAAAGGACGGAACCACCTTGTTTCCTGCAAGGCCGTTATTTCTGTTGTAAACAGTCCATTTCCCTCCCTGATCCATCATTGCTAACCCTCCGCCGAAGGTGGACATCCAGAGATTTTCATAATCATCTAAAAGAAGAGAAGATACTCTGTTATCAGGAAGAGCACTGTTGGCTTTATCGTAGGTTGTTCTTTTGCCTTTTCTGTCCAGTTTTGTAACACCATAGCCGGTAGCAAACCATATTCCGCCTTTACCGGTTCTGGGAACATCTTCCTGAGAGAGATGCAGAAATAAGATATCATTTATTCTATTATCTGCAATGCCATCGCGGGCAGTAAAGGAAACGAACTGACCTCTCGGATTGAAAACACTGACACCGCCGAATTTCGGGTCTGCATCATTACCTGTACCAATCCATGCATAACCCTGAGGGTCGAATTCGAATGTAAGAACTCCGTTGTAGACAAGTCCGTCTTCTTCCGTAAAGGTCATCCATTTGTAAAGTTCACTTTTTTCTTCAGATGCTTCACCGCAGGTTAAAATTATTTCAATTTCATCTTTTTTAAATCCCATGGTATATAATTTAGATGAAAGTTCTTCTTCTGTAAATTTCTTATTTACCAGTTTTTCCAGAGATTTTATTCTGGAAGCAGATAGCTTATTTTCACTGTTTTTTAATACGATTTTTACGTCTTCATCTTTAATTCCTATAGCCTTTAATGTTTCCGTAAGATCATCCTTAGAAAAAATTACATTTTTCAGAGATGTTACTGTTTCCAGTTTCTCGCTGCTCAGATTATCTTTGATTTCCTCTATCTTACTGTCATCAATCTTATACCATACTTTATCTTCCAGATCTGCCAGCGTTTTTTTAGTAATTACAACTGATGGCGTGAACTCGGTGTCAGGCAATCTGTCAAACATATTATTCGGATCCTTTCCCGTATCATTCGGATCCTCTGTAATCACTGTTTCTTCAGTATTCCCGGGTTTCGCAGGAATCTGCTGCTCTTTTGAAAGCATGACAGACAGGGATGTGAAGGAAAACAATAGTACCAGTAAAAGAATAAAGGGATATGAATTTTTCATAAACAAACTCCTTTGTAATAATTTTTGTATATTTTTATATGTTGTTATAATTCGAGAGGTTTATTGATAACCGCCGTTGTAAAACTTTATTATATCATAAAAGAAAAAAATATGTAATACCATTTGGCTATCAACTATATGGCTCTGTCAGACTATACTCCTTTGCATAGATACTGTGGCGAGCATAAATACTACATATTTGAGCTCGTGACGCGTAACGGGAGAAAGACTTTTATTACATGCTTATGCTCAGGTAATGGACTGTAAGAAAATAACTCTGGCAAATTATGGTTTTTGTCCCCGCGTAACGCGTTACGCGGCACGATTGTAAATATGATAAGGTTATTTTGTTACAACCCCTGAGTAATACCAGATTGCTTTAATTGAAATGAATAATTTGAACAGGAGTTACGCATTTTGTCATTGCGAGGAGCGGAGCGATGAAGCAATCCCAACAGTTTCTGTTGTAATAATGGGATTGCTTCGCTTCGCTCGCAATGACTGATTCTTCTGTATTTTTTGCGTAAGTCCTGTTTGAACAACAGGTAAATATCGTCTGCCCGGTGCTCCTCCGAAAAAATTTAAACCGGAACGTTTATAACAGCTTACATCATGCTACTTTGCATTATAATTCAATAAAATATCACGGAGGTACAATCGTATCTACTGAGGTGAGTATAATAACTATAAATAGTAAGCTCCAGTCACGCGTCACTATATAACCTATGATGTGTTTATTTATTAACAACCTGGGAATAACACCTGAGACTGTCTTCTTCTTGCAAAAACCGGGTTAAAATCCGAATCTTGCGAAAAACCCTTTTTTCTCTTTCTGGTCTCTTGTAGATAATTCTCCTGTAGGAAAATCTTTGTAGAGAAATTCATTCTGCTGGAATTTCTGTATGTCTTCAAGAATATCTTTTATGGCTGTTTCCTTTATATCGATATCTTTCATAAACGAGTCCATAAGGATATTTAATTTGTTGACAGGGAAATTGTCTTTTCTGTATCCCAATTTTTTTATACATTTTTCCATTACTATCTGTGTAATAGGCCCTGCTATTATGCTGAGACGCTTCATTATAACATCTATCATATTCTCATTTACAACAGGTTCATCAACAGGCAGATTACCGGTATTATTGTCTGTTTCACTTTTGATCGCCTGTTTAACTTTATCTTTATCAACGCCTGCTTCCCTGGCAAATGTATCTATTAAATCATCAAGTTTGCTCACAGGTAATGTATATTTCTGATAACCGAGTTTATTGATACTGTTCTGCAGAATTAAATCTGTAAGAGGCCCTGACAGGGTTTTGAGGCGTTTTTCAATACGTATTAATACATCATCTGTCATAAGAGGTTCTTGAGAAGAAGTGGTTTTATGATCTACATTGATAACTACTTCAAAAGATAACAATCTGTAAAGTGTTTTAAATATTTCATATCTATTTTTCCGGGATATTTTTTCAATTTCTCTTAAGGTTTTTGTTCCGTCCAGGTAAGAAATTATATGTAAATCCTCTGTTGAAAGACTGACTCTTCCTGAAGTACTCCTTCCTGAGAGTTTGAAAATTTCGTCAGGATGTGCAATCAGTTCCTCAATAACATCTAACTCTTTCCTTTTTTTTATGCAGTCTGCCAGAAATTCTTTTGTATCGGCGGTAATCGTTATCTGTCCGGGAGGTACATCTGTTTCAAATTCAAAAGCTCCTTCCCGCCATGTCAATAACGTATAAATAGCATCTTTGCCGCTGGAAACTTCTGTCGTCGCATGTATTATTTTGCCGTTGTGTATAAATATTTCTCCATGTTCATTATTACAGGTAAAATGAAGTCTCCCGACCTGTTCTTTTTTGCTGCATAATAAAATCAATAACTCGACTAATTTTAAATCTTTAAGATTTCCGGATATACCGTTTGCCATTATAGTCTTCCTCCTTATTATAACTTATGTAATTATAAAGTCTTTCTTGTTTTTTATATAAAGTTCATGGACAGTCTTGAAAATCTGGTAATAGCTTTTATCCAGTTTCCTTGCTACCTGTCTTACAGATAACTGATTATGAGCCGTTACTCCTATTTCTATTGATGAAAGCAGGATCTTTTTATTAACCGGCAATGTATGACTGATGTTATTGTCTAAATCCAGATTCGGAATATCTTTCTCTATTATTGCCAGTTCATTTACAATATTAAGGCAATCCTGAAGGAGTGATTTTGATGATTTTATTATTGTTACATCATCACTTCTTGATTTTATATATATAGCCAGTCCTTTCTTCCATGTTAAAAAACTGTATAATGCTTTTTCTCCCTTTAGATTTCCAAGACGGGCATGTACTATATTACCTCTATAAAAACAGATTTCCCCTTCCTCTTCATTATCTTTTAATATGATTTTCCCATATCCTCCTTTCGAACAACACTTTATTAAAATTTCCCATAATTTCTCTCTGTTTAAATCATAAGTCTCTTCAACAGTAATGTTTTTTCCCGGTTCATCATACGTTTCAGACAGATACTGCCTTGCAGATTGCAGATGGGACTGATAAGTTTTTAAATCATATAACAGTTCTTCCACATGTTGATATCTGTCAGTCTGGTCTTTTTTGAGGCATTTTGAGATTATTCTGTCAAGCTCTTCTCCTATATATTTATTTTTCTCTTTCACAGGTCTTTTTATAAAATCATTGGAAATACTTCCTGTGAGAATATGATATGCAGTGGCGCCAAAAGAATATATATCACTTACTGTGGTTGTTTTTCCGTTACATTGTTCCTGCGGTGCATATCCGAGTGTTCCCATATATGCATCACCCAGGGGAATAACTATATTGCTTAATATGGCCAGTCCGAAATCTACAAGTATTACTCTCTTATCTTTTTTTCTGATCATTATATTTGAAGGTTTTAAATCTCTGTATATGACCGGAGGTTTATTGTTATGGAGATAATTAAGAATATGGCAGATCTCAATTAACCATTCGAGCACATCTGCCTCAGGTATTCCCTTTGCGCCATGGCGTTTGATTAATGTCAGAAGATCGTCCCCTTCTATATAATCCATTACAAGATAATAGTTGCTGTTTTCGCAAAAATAATCATATACTCTCGGAAGATTATTATGATGTAAATCTACCAGTATTTTTGCTTCTCTTTTAAATCTTTCTATGTCACGTTTAAGTGTTTTTTTTCTTTTTTCCTGCTGTATGGCAAGAGATTTAACGGCACATAGACGCTCCAGGTGTCTGTCTTCTGCAAGAAAAACAACACCCATACCGCCCGATTTTATCAATTTTAACAATCTATAACGATTTACCAGTAACTTCCCGGATAAATCCGTTTCTATATGTTCAAACATAGACTTAAAATAGCAAAAAGCACCATGGCGTAATTGCACTGAGTAATTGCTGCGGTAAATACAATACCGGATAATTTGCGATTCTGTCTCGTCCCGTAACGAGCCGCGACTATAACCGGTTGAATATTTACCGTTATAAGCACTGAGATTTATGATATATGTTTTTATTCTTTATCTCCATCATAATTCTCTTTAAGAAGTGCCTTTTTTACATTTTCATGGTCTTTATCTTCCTGATTTAAAAGTGATAACAGATCATCTTCTCCGGCAGACTGAGAAAGGAGTGATGCTTTTACGTCTTCATGTCCTTTATCATCCTGATTTAAAAGTGATAACAGGTCATCTCCGCCGGAAGATTGAGAAAGGAGTGATGCTTTTACATCTTTTCTTTGCTCTTCTGTTTCTGTTTTATTTAAAAAAGGTAAAAGCTCCTTATCTATTTCTGAAAAAAGTATGGTCTTTTTTAACTGTTCCTTATCATATGTATCTTCCTGATGGAGCAGATCCAGGAGCGTATCCTCATCGGAAGCAATATTTTTCGACTCCTCTTTTTCCATAGGTTTTATTAAACCGTTTTGATAAAGACAGTACATATTTTCTACAAGTCTGTATAAAGGTATATCCATCTGTTCGGATATTTCATTCAGTGTTCTCTTCCCGTCGATGTTCATCATAATTGCCAGGTCTTTTTTACTGAAGGTAAAATCTTCTTCTTCATTCTGGGTATCATTGTCTTCACATAATGTAAATATTGTACCGGAATGTTTAAATTCTTCCGTAATTTTCATCAATTTTATTATTTTTTCGGAAGGGCCTGAAATAATTTCTTCACATGTTATGGTTATCAGGGTATCAGGCTTATCCTGCCTGGTGAATCTGTAGAATGAGCAGTCCCCTGCTTCCCGTGATATAGCTTCTGCTATAGACAGATCGCCTGTCCAGGAAAGACTCTTTGCATCCATTATCATTTGATTTTCTATATATATATCTACTCTGTTACCATTTGAGGTTATGTTTAAATTTCCTGTTACATTTGCATCAAGGATTAAATTAAATATATCCTTCAATTTAAATTTTGACAGATTTACATTAAGTCCAGGAATGTCATTTACCGTCTGCAGGGAGGTCATATCTGTAAGGTATTCTATATAACCATTTTTATGCAGATCTAACAAAATTTTTCCTGTTTCCAATCCTCCGATACCTGTATTGCTGACCAGATCTTCATATAAAGGGTATCTGTTTATATGGCTTATTACCGTCCATTCTTCTCTGGAAAATGTAACAGGTTCGTCTCTGTTTTTCTCCTTAAAAGGAATAATAGAAAAAGATACATCATTTAATGGAATAATCTGAATAAGTTCCTGTATATCCAGCCATTCACCGAAGGCTTCCTTTAAAACATCATTTCCTCTGCCTTCCTGGAATGTAACCTCTTCAGAAACAAACTCTTCAATAAATTGAAAGTTACCTGTCGTCGTTAAAAGTACTTTAAGAGCTTCTTCCCCTTTGTTCTGGTCGTATACGGCATGAGTAATATCTCCGTCTTTAAGAATGATGTCACCCTTTAAAGAATTACCGGATAAAGTGAGTTTTCCGTTTTTTTTCAAAGAATTTAAGAATTTCAGCATGAAAATTAATGAAAAACATTTAGTATTACCGGATAGACTTATATCCATTATGAATCCTCCTAAATTTATTTTTTAATTCAGCTCCAGAACCCCTGAGTTAACCAGGTAATAAATTGCCTCTGACACTTTTAGTTGAGAAGAATTTAAACCGGAACAGAGATTATTAATAGTATTGATACCTCTGGAAATCATACCGAGTATTTTCATATGATATTTCGTAAGTTTAACATCCTTCTCTCCTCTAAGAAAGGAAGGCTTTATAGCCATGTCGGGAGACAGCAATGTAACAATATCATTCAGATAGAGTAATTTATCCATTCTATTTTCTGCAAAATCTTCTATTAAATCCATTGGTATAGCATTTAAATTAATAGTTTCGTCAGTTTTGACAGAGGGATAAAAATCAAAAGTGCCTTCCGACATCATTAAAAATTTTATCAGTGCAAGTTCTCCTTCCCACCCGTTACAGCTCACATGAAGTATTTGTTCGTTCTTCACTGTTACTTTCCCTTTTATTTTATCATAATTATAGGATATAATGCCATTCAGACGTGATGATAATACAAATTTGATTAATCTGAGAGGACTATAAGAGGAAAAGGTTCCGGGAAATGGATTGTGTTTTATAAATTCATTTATTTTATCTTCAAGAATACGGTATTTTTCATGGCTGCTATCCAGTTCTTTTTTTAATATTTTATTTTCTTCACAGGTCAATCTAATTCTTCTCAAATCGTGACGTAATTTTTCATTTTCCAGTAATAGAGTTGATACGGTAAGATTTTCCGATGCTTCTTCTTTCTCAAGGAGGGCCATTTTCATTTCTCTTGCTGTATGGAATCTTTTTTCTACTTCCAGTTCTAAAGAACGGGAAATTACCCTGTCCAGATATGATGGTATAGAAGGTACGGATTCCCTTATAGACTTATAAGTAAATGGAACAGGCATGAGACCTGTAAAAAGGTGATATAAAGTCGCTCCAAGGGAATATAAATCACTTTCGATAACCGGCCTGCCCATATATTGTTCGGGAGCAATATAACCCATGGTTCCTATCATAGTCCTGGGAGACCCATTTTGCTCAATAGCATAGGCTATCCCGAAATCTATCAGAAATAACTTCCTGTCGCCGGCTCTTATCATTATATTACCCGGTTTAAGATCTCTGTAAATTACAGGGGGATTACATGTGTGAAGATATTCCAGAACATTACAGATCTGTACGCCCCAGTTTATTACCTGTTCATATGGTAGACCGGATTTACCTTCCTTTAATAAAATACTATCCAGATCATCTCCGTCTATAAAATCCATTACCAGGTAATACTGTTCATTGTAAGTAAAATAATCACTTACTCTCGGAAGACTTTCATGGTGGAGCTCTGATAATAATTTTGCTTCACTTCTGAATCTCATAATCATGTATTCTTTTTCCTGTTTTGATTTACTCCAGTGTGCCAGAAGTTCCTTGATGGCACAGATTTTTCCGAGATGTTTATCTTCAGCTCTGTATATCGCTGCCATTCCACCTGATTTGATAAGATTTTTTATAATATAACGTCCCTGTAAAATGTCTCCTTCTGGCAGGGGCTCAGTCCGTGCCTCACTCCTTGGTATCATAAGAAATTTCCCGCAATCACAGCAAAATTTTGCAGTATCGCTGTTTTCTGTTTTACAATTAGGACATTTGTTGTCTGTAGTACAGGCAGACATTTTTTGTGTAGCCCCTCTCTATTTTCTAGTAGTTAACCACGATGATTTTAATGTGTAAACCTCGTCATTGTGAGCGAAGCGAAGCAATCCCACTGGTAGAAACCAATCCGACGGGATTGCTTCGTCGCTATCGCTCCTCGCAATGACACACATCTTAATCATTGTGGCTGTCTACTAGTATATTCTCTTTTATAAGATTCTGTAACTTCTCTAAGGTGTTGTAAAAAAATAACCTTATCATATTTACAATCGTGACGCGCAAAGCGTGACGCGAGGACAATAATCATGATTTGCCAGAGTTATTTTTTTACAGTCCCTAATTACCGCTTCAGGTAAAAAATGTCCAAAA
>JBEHWO010000053.1:0-25051 GCA_040217695.1 Vulcanimicrobiota bacterium
TTCACCTTTTATAACAAGTTCTACCTGTTTTCCAAGATTTCTGGCAAGATCTCTGACTATTCTCGGGAATTTGTTAAACACATTACCTATGGGCTGCATCCTGGTACGCATGATATTTTCCTGCAGTTCCGTAGTTATAAAATTTATCCTCTGGCCTATATTATGCAGGTTATCTATATCATTCACGGATAACATCTGCATAAGCTGATTTCTGCTCAGCACAAGTTCCCCTGCAAGGGACATTAGCTTATCCAGAAGTTTAATATCAATCCTGAGACTTGTTTCTACTTTTTTCTCTTTTCCCTCGTCTTTCAATACAGGATGGGGAACTATAGTTTCAGAAGATTCTTTATGTTCTTTCTCTGTTTCCTGAAGCGGCAAGGAAACAGATTTTACGGGAAGCATTGCAGAAGGTGTTTTCTCTTCCTCAACCGGTTTTACTTCCTCAGTACCGTTACTCCATTCAATAATACTGTCTTCAGGCAGATCCAGTACTCTGATAAGATGCGCTTTTTCAAGTGATGACTGATAAAGTAAATAAACAGGCATATTTGTAGGTTCTCCGTCTGATTCTGCTATCATTTCCATATGAAAAGTAGAAGTTAAAATTTCTCCTACAAAAGCTGCCTTCTGAATTAAATCCAGAGGGGTTCTTTTTTTTTGCTGACAGTCCTTGATTAAATCTACATAGACAAAATATATAAAGTGACCGGGCTTATGCTTTTCTTTCAATTCTTCATAGTCATATTCAAAATCTATTGTACGTCCTCTGGCATTAACTAAAAGCTTGTTGAGATTTTCCCCCCGAGTAATTTTTATATCATCTGATTTATTATCTGTTTTATCTACCGGTTTCTCTGTTTTTTCCACCTTTTTCTCCGCATTCTGCTCTTTCGCCCAGGAGTTTCCCTTCTCCAGTATCTGTCTCAGAGTAGCGAGTAATTCAGATATGTCAGCGTTATTACTGGCTTTATGATCATCTATAAATCCTCTCAGCTTATCAATAGAGTGAAGTATAAGATCCATAATGGAAGAGGCAGGCTCTAATTTATTATTTCTGATTAAATCCAGAATACTTTCCAGTTCATGGGCAAGATGGTTAATATTATCAAGACCATAAAAAGAAGCGCCTCCCTTGACTGTATGAACGGCACGAAATATCTCATTTATTAAAGAACGATCAAAATTATTGCCCTGTTTCTCAATCTTCAGGAGCGTATCTTCTGCCATCTCAATATGTTCTCTGGCTTCAACCAGATAGGCCTCCATAAGTTCATCATCCAGAAAATCATTATAACCGGACATGTGCCAGACTCCTTTCTTTTTAACTCTTCTAGGCTCCGGAAGATATATTAATGTGTTTATCCAGTTTTAAAAGAGTAAATAACTGCATTATATCATCATTTGCACAGACAATATTCAATGTGCCGTTAAACTCCTGAAGAGCTTTATAACATGAAATAATTACACCAAGACCTATTGAATCAATCATATTTACAGCAGACAGATCAATCGTTATATTTACGTTATTATTGCCCAGCTGAAATAAAATATTATCCCTCAATTCATTCACTGTCTTTTCCGTTATATCTTTTTCAGGTTTTATGATAACTTTTTCCGTATTATATTCAGCCATAAATATCCCCACCTTATCATAGTGACGCGTAACGCGTAATGCATGACGCGTAATAGAATAAACGTCGTTCCTTATGACCATATGTGCTGACCGGAGCAGGTAATATTTATGTCCATGTCAGCATTATAACTCTACATATTATTATAATATATATCGGCTAATTAATAAATCATATTAGTTATTTTTCTATGTCTTAACAGTATTATTTTATAGTGTATTCATAATTTCTTATAGTTAGT
Source organism: Vulcanimicrobiota bacterium (assembly GCA_040217695.1). Classification (GTDB taxonomy): domain Bacteria; phylum Vulcanimicrobiota; class SpSt-956; order SpSt-956; family JAKJGF01; genus CALARM01. The sequence goes on from JBEHWO010000053.1 coordinate 1,876, forward strand.
ATCGGATAAGGAGAAAAAAAATTAATATATTCATAAATAATTTAAAAAATTATTTCCTTTAAAATTTCCTCTATATATAAATATTTTAAAAAATTATTTCCTTTAAAGATCATCCTATGTTATAAATATGTTATACTACCTTTAATTATCATTTAACGAGGTGGAATATATATGTTCATAGCTGTAATGAGTGATTCTCATGATAATAAAAATAAACTCAGAAAAGCCATAAATTTAATCAGGGAAAAAAACTGTGAAGTTCTTATACATTGCGGAGATTTTACTTCTCCTGATATGTTATATGAATTCATGGACTTTTCCGGTAAAGTCTATGGAGTATTCGGAAATATTGATAGAGATACACTTTACATGAAAAAAATAGCAGACTCGGAGGTACAGAATATAGTCCTTATGGGCAGTGAAGGAGATATCAATATAGAGAATAAAAAAATAGCCTTTACCCATTATCCTGAGATTGCAAACTCTCTGGCAAGAACAGATCTGTATGATCTGGTATTTTACGGTCATACACACAGACATAAAATAAACAGAGTAAATGAAAAAACATATCTTATCAATCCCGGAGATATAAGCGGAAGATACGGAAGAAGTACCTTTATATTTTACGAACTGTCCACGGGAGAAATGGAAAAAATAGATCTTTAAACAGGAGTTATACAAAAAATAAAGGAAAAACAAATGGAATACTGTCATTGCGAGCGAAGCGAAGCAATCCCATTCTTACAGCACAACCCGTTGGGATGGCTTCGTCGCTACGCTCCTCGCAATGACAAAATGCGTAAGTCCTGTTTAAAGACATTAGACTTCAATAAAAATACCAGGGAACAGAATCCTTGTTCCCCGGTACGGTATTAAGCTTTCGTTACTATAAATTCACCGTAATCATCACCGCATTCAATACCTTTTACCTGAATACAGTTAAAACTATTAAGTCCTGCCTTTCCTGAAGGATCATATGGACCGCCATATGCAAGGTCCATAAAGGCTGCACTTACACCTCTTATCATATAAGCACTCATCTTACTGCTTCTGCCGAATTTAACTACATCTGCTTCGTAATAATCATAGGCTCGCACAATCATTTTCTCACATGGTATCAATTCTGTTATTTCAGCCTTTGCCCATCCCCAGGCAGTAAAAACGGCAAAGGCACCGTAGAGTATATCCTCAGGAACATGTTCTATCATAGGCTTAACTATAGAGTTCCATTCTTCAGAGGTAATTATGCCGTAACCTGTATGATAACCACATTCATGAGCAGCATTATAAAGTAAATATTCTGTAGCTTCAAGCAGGTCGGGCTCTACTTTACTTGTAAGTTTTTCGGCAAAACCATTCCAGAAATCCGCAGGTAATTGATTCACAAAAACACCAAAGCTATCTATTACACCCATGGAATTTGCCGAAACCTCTATTTTAGACATATCTTCAATTATTTTTTTTCTATCTATAGCCACAGTAATCCCTCCTTTAACTTTTTACAACTTTAAATACAGATTTTTTTGCACCCATAACTATACTCTCAACTTCACAGGTTCTATATGTTCCGGGAGGATATCCTGCAACTGCGGCAAAAAGTGCGGAAATATAACCGGCTGTAATATAATTTACAGGTCTGTCGTAAGTGCCCCATTTTTTCAGCCATCCGCTATCAATATGAGATGACGAACAAATAACTTCTCCCGAATATTCACCAACATGCCTGATCTCTATACTGCCAAGCCCCAGAGCAGAATAATACTGACAGGAAAGGTCTATTTTTTCTTCAATGGCTTTCACATTATGTTTACATAAATAATCAGAAAGAACTCTATGAAAGGTCTCTTCGGAAACTTTCATAAGCAGTTCAGTTTCTCTGGCATCTATTGCCAGCTGTGTATAAAGACATGAATAATGATGACAGTGAAATACAGTTACATAACCATTTAAATAATGGCGACTTGATTTTGTATCAAACTTATGGTCAAGTTCCAGCGTTGTTTTCTTTAAAACAGCCATAATAAAATAACCTCCTTATTTAAATTCTTTCTTGAGTTCTGAAATTCCATCAGTAAATTTTTTAATATTTTCAGGACTGTCCGGTTCACTTCCGGCTTTTGCAGAAGATATGCCTGTTATCATAGCAAGTCTCATTTTTCCCTTTAAACCGCCTATTTTTTGTGCATCATCATAAAAGGCAAGTAATTTGACTCCCATAACAATCCTCCTTCATGTTAATCGTAACGCGTGACGCGTGATGCGTGACGCTAGGATAAGACCTCAAATAAAATCTTGCTTACTTATTCTAAAACGGAAACACCTCCTTTGAATTGTTTTATATATTCTTCAAGACAGGCAATACTATTTTTTTCGTATAAATTTATCCTTGCAGTAACATTACCTTCCACACCTTTTATCACATAAAAAGGAGATTCTATTTTATAAAAAGGTCTGGCAAAATTAGCATAATAGGAAAGATTGCAGTTTTTACCGAGATAATATATAAAGTCTTTCGTAACAGGCTCATTGAACAAAAGCTCCTTTATAAATGAACCGTCAAAACAATCTTCAAGATCTTTTATACTTACAATATCCATAGTATTTCTCCTGAAATCTGATAGAGTAAGTTTAGAGTTGAGAGTTTAACGTTGAAAATTAACCAACCATAAACCTTAAACCATAAACGTTCTTCACACTTCACCGGGCGAAACACAGAGGTTCTCCCATGCTCACCACTCACTTTATTCACCCTTCACTATTATTACATTATTTTGACTATTTCTTTTATCGCCTGAATAAAACAATCTATATCCTGAAAATCAGTAAAATACGAAGGACTTACTCTTATGGAACCATGAGGGTATGAACCAAGTGCTTTATGTATGAGAGGTGCACAGTGTAATCCGCTTCTGACAATAATTCCAAAGGATTTTTCCAGTATATAACCTGTATCTTCCGGATCCATATTTTTTATATTAAAACTTAATATAGGCCCTCTGGCAATTCTCCTGTTGCTTCCATAGATTATAACCTGCGGAATTTGTTCAAGTTCAAAAACAATTTTCTCCATAAGAGATTCTTCCTTTTTCTGTATTTCATTTATTCCTGTTTTTAATATAAAATCAAGGCCTGCATTAAGAGAAACAATACCGGGTAAATTTTGCGTACCACTTTCATAATATAGAGGAAACCCTTCCGGCTGATAAAGCAATTCACTTTTTATACCTGTGCCTCCAAACTTTAAAGGTTTCAAATTCAGGCCTTTTTTTATATAAAGACCTCCTGTACCGGGAAGGCCGTAAAGTGCTTTATGACCTGTAAAAGCAAGCAGATCAATATTCCATTCTGTTATATCAACAGGAATATGTCCTGCAGATTGGGAGGCATCAACAATAAATATAATATCTTTATTATGAGCAATTTCCGATATAGACTTCAAATTCATAACTTCCCCCGTAACATTGGAGCAATGATTTACAACTATAACACTGGTATATTCTTTAATCTCTTTTTCTATATCAGAAGGTTCTACATATCCATTTTCATTGCAATCCACAATCGACAGGGTAATAAATCCTTCTCTCTCAAGATATTTTAAAGGTCTTAACACTGAATTATGTTCAATAACAGTTGTTATTACATGGGAATTCTTTAACTCAAGTCCGAATATGGCAAGGTTCAGAGCTTCCGTTCCTCCTGATGTAAAAACAACATTTTCCGGTTCTTTTGCATTAAAAAGGGTACAGAGTTTCTTTCTACAGGATGAAATAAACTGTTCATCCATTCCATCGAACCCTGTTCTGTAAGGATTAAATGGCAGAGAATTCATATAATTAACAACTGAATTCGTTACTCCCTGCGGTTTGGGATAACTGGTAGCTCCGTTGTTTAATTATATCATAATGTCTCCTGAAAATTATACTCACCAATAGTATCTCACAAAAAAATCTTGGCAGCATATATTATCGACAGAATGACATTATAGTTTACAGATCCAATAAAAAATTATAAAATAAATAAAATCAATGCTGTACTCATTAATTGTACCTTATCAACCACTCATTATTTATTTATAAATCTTGCTTTTTCCCCTGACTTTATTTATAATGATGTAATAATATATCAACAGGATTACAATATATTGGAGGCTACTGTAAGTGAGAGAAAGAGATGAAGAAGGTAACCTTTTACCTGATACTGTTTTATCAGAGAGATATAAAATAAATAAACTGATACATACCGGCACAATAAGCAGAATATACAGAGGACTTGACTGTAAAAATAAAAAAAATGTATTTATAAAAGAAATCACTCAGTACACAGATCCTTCTTTACGTCAGCAGGCAATAGAACAATTCAAATGTGAAGCGAAGATTCTATTTAAATTAAAGCACAGAAGCCTTCCGAAATTTGTAGATTATTTTGATTACAGGCAGAGCAGATATCTTGTTCTGGAATATATAGAAGGGAAAAATTTAACTGCCTTTGTAGAAGACAGGGAAAATTTTCTTCAGGAAAAGCAGGTAATCAACTGGGGCATAGAGTTATGTGATGTACTTCTTTATCTTCATAATATGAAACCTGACCCTGTTATCTTCAGAAATATGAATCCTGAAAGTATTATAGTTTCATCAGACGGAACGTTAAAACTTATAGATTTCGGTACTTCAAAAATACATGAGGAACAGAAAAAAACACTCGGTATAGCAAAAAGCATAACACCACATTATTCTCCTATAGAACAGCATGTAGAATCTACTGATAAACGATCTGATATATATTCTCTTGGTGCGACTATGTACTATTTAATAACAGGAGAAACGCCTATGGATTGCATAGACAGATCTCTTGAAGATGAACCGATGGAACCATGCAGTCATATTAATCCCGGTATTTCCAGAGAATTTGAAAGAATCATAATGAAAGCCATGGAGATTGACAGAGAGTACAGATATCAGGATGTAGAATATATGAAAAATGACCTGACAGAACTATTGAGGAGAGAAGAAACAGAAAAATCTTCAGGAGAAAGCAAAAGAACTTTAAAATTTATGGAAAAAAGCCCTGAAGCCAGACAGAAAGACAATGTGCCTCAACAGCCAAGATCATTGTTTATGACAAGAAAACCTGTTTCCTCCCCCAGACCTGCCGTAACAATAGAAAAAATGTTCAGAAAAAGGGATAATTTTCAGGAAGCATTGCCCGGTTATATTACACCTGCTCAAAAAGTAGAAGAGACTGACTGGAAAAACGATAATCTCCATGACAGTAATTCCCGTCCTGCAGCGAAAAAAAGTCTATTTAAAAGGCATAATCAGGCTCTGAGCGAATATGTTCAGGACACAGAACCTCAGGAGAAAAAGAAATCTTATGGTACATTGGAAAAATCCAGAGACTTTTATGTAGATATATCAGGCGATAAACAAACAATAAAAGAACAGGCCTTTAGAGACATCTTTAAATCCATTCCTGAGAAAGAGGAAACATATGACATTTCTCCCGTAAGGCGACACAGTCTCTCGGAAAGCAACATGATTGCAAACAGATATAAAATTATTACACTGCTCCACTGCGGTCATAATACCCGTATATACAAATGTCTGGACAGAGAAACAAACAGAGAAGCAGTAATAAAGGAATTATTTATAGAAGACTCTTTACCTGCAGTTTTCAAAAAAGAATTGATAAAACAATTCCGTATTGTAGTAGGATTATTCTTAAAATTCAAGCACCCCAACCTTCCAGGACTTCTGGATTATATAGAATCCGGAGGCAACAGATATGTAGCAATGGAATTTGTAGATGGCAATAATCTGGAGGAATTAGTAGCAAAAAAGTCTGAACCGCCAAAGGAAAATCAATTAATCAGATGGGCTTTACAATTATGTAATGTTCTGGGATATCTTCACGGTCTGAAACCGGATCCTGTCATATTGAGAAATCTCAAACCTGACAATGTATTTCTTGACAGTAAAGGAGATATAAAAATTCTCGGTTTCGGATTATGTAAAATAGTCAATCCCGATAAAAATACATCATCTGTTATAAAAATGGCAAATCTTCACTATTCTCCTCCGGAACAGTACAGCGGCCTCACAGATACATTAACTGATATATATTCTCTGGGTGCTACTTTATATTATCTTGCAACAAAGGTTCATCCCATAGATTCCATAGAACGTACCGTAGGTACAACAGGTCTTATCGAAGCCTTCGAATACAACCAGTCGATTTCAAACAGATTTTCCGACATAATACACAGAGCAATGAACCTGAAAAAAGCGGATAGATATCAATCTGTCGCAGAGATAGAAAGAGAGCTCAGAATGCTGTGAAAATCTTCACTATTCACCATTGCATTTTCTTCCCGGTTTATTTATAATTGTCCCGTTATGTATTATTTATGCTCACCTCAGTAAAAAAACACCGTGAGGTCAGGAGAACAAATTAATGATAGACAGAGATGATGACGGTAATCTTTTACCTGATATTATTCTGGTAGATAGATATAAGATAATAAAACTGATACATATAGGCCCTGTTAGCAGAATTTACAGGGGATTTGATTGCAAAAATAAAAAAAATATTTTTGTGAAAGAAATAACCAAATATGCAGATCCATTTTTAAGTCATCAGGCAGTAGAACAATTTAAATGTGAAGTTAAAATTTTATTTAACCTGAAACATAAAAGTCTGCCAAAATTTGAAGATTATTTTGATTATGAAGATAACAGATATTTAATACTTGAATATATAGAAGGTAAAAAAATAACTGCTTTTATAGAAAATCAAAAAAACTTCGTCATGGAAAAACAGATTATAGCATGGGGAATTGAACTGTGTGATTTCTTATTATATCTCCATAATATGAAGCCAAATCCCATTATTTTCAGAGATATGAATCCGTCGAATATTATACTTTCATCAGATGGGACCCTGAAAATTATAGACTTCGGAATATCAAAAATATATGAGACCAGCGGTAAAACACTTGGCATAGCGAAAACCATAACACCTCATTATTCTCCCATAGAACAGCACGGAGAAAGTACTGACAGGAGATCTGACATATACTCTCTCGGAGCAACCATGTATTATTTAATAACGAAAGAGTCTCCCATGGATTGCATCAATCGTACAATCGAAGATGAACCAATGAAACCATGCACTCATATTAATCCTTATATATCTACCGAACTGGAAAGAATTGTAATGAAGGCCATGGAAATTGACAGAGATCTCAGATATCAGGACGTAAACGAGATGAAGAGTGATCTGGAAAAACTCGCAGCAACCGCCTCAAAAGAAACCATCAGAAGAAGACCATCAGGTCAGTTAAAAAGGATTAACTTCCAGGCACGGTTAAATTTTAAAAAAGAAGAGCAAGAATCTGTCACACATCCCGGTGTATCTGTAAAAAACATCGTAGAGAACATCAAAAGGGATTTTACAGAGGAAGATGATAGAAAAACAGAAGGAACAGAAAAAATACTCAGGCCTTCTTTAACGGAAACATGGAGTGAAGATAATTATTCCCTGTATATAAAAGAACCTGTGGAAGAGAATGAAGAGAGTAACTCTCCTCAGGCACTTATAGAATATATAAACACATCTGACACCTTACCCGGAAAAGAATATGATAAGGAAAGCAGTGCCGGTAAAAAATTTTTACATTCCTGTGCTAATTCCGATGAAGAAAAAACAATCAGAAAAAAATCACTCAAAGAGATGCTGAAATCAGTTTCGAGAAAGAAAAAAGAGGAAGTACATTACGATATACCGGAAAAGGAACCGGAAGTTCATTCATTACCTGACATAATCGGAGGACGTTATAAAATACTTGTTCAGCTACACTGTGGCGCCAATACCGGTATATATAAATGTCTGGATATAGAAACAAATGAAGAAGTGGTAATAAAAGAATTATTTGTTGATGATTCTCTGCCTGTAAGCCACAGGAAAGATTTAATAAGCCAGTTTCGTACGGTAGTGGGTTTATTTTTAAAATTCAATCACCCCAATCTGCCGAGATTTCAGAATTATATAGAATCTTCAGGCCACAGATATCTGGTTATGGATTTTATAGATGGTAAAAATCTGGAAGATTTAATTGCAGAACTTCCGGGATTACCGAAAGAAAAGCAGATAATAAAATGGGCAATACAGATATGTGAGGTACTGTCATATCTCCACGGTATAAAACCCAGTCCTGTAATATTAAGAAACCTGAAACCTGATAATATCTTCCTGGATGACGGAGGGAATATCAGGCTTCTCGGCTTCGGATTATGCAAACTCTTCAACCCGGAAAGGGAAACATCACCTGTAATAAAAATGGCAAATCTCCACTATTCCCCTCCCGAACAGTACAGCGGCATGACCGATAATCTAACAGATATATATTCCCTGGGTGCTACTTTATATTATCTTACGACAAAGACTCATCCCCTGGATGCAATAGATCGCCTTACCACAGGTTCGCTGGTAGATATTTTAAAGTATAATCACACAATTTCCAGAAAATTTGCATCCATCATACAGAAAGCCATGAACCTGAAAAAATCGGACAGATATCAATCTATAGATGAACTTCAGGACGATCTGAGAGCAATTCATTAATATCGTGACGCGTAACGCGGGGATACTAAGGGGTTGTCGAGAAATAACCTTATCATATTTACAGTCTATATCGTGACGCGTAACGCGTAACGCGTGACGCGAGGATGATAACCCTTCTGATAATTTGCCAGGGTTATTTTCTTACAGTCTCTAATCGTTCTAATAATTTGCCAGAGTTATTTTTCTTACAGTTCTAACAGGACTCACGCAAAAAATACAGAAGAATCAGTCATTGCGAGCGAAGCGAAGCAATCCCATTATTACAACAGAAACTGTTGGGATTGCTTCGTCGCTCCGCTCCTCGCAATGACAAAATGCGTAACTCCTGTTCTAATTACCGCTCCAGGAAAAAGAGTATCCAAAAAAATCTGTATCATTTGTAGACATGAGGGTTTTGCTCCCGTCACGCGTTACGCGTTACCCGTTACGATATATAAGATTTGGGTTACTAATTTATCTGTTTCGGTACTAAGTAAAAGGGTTTGTACCCCATATATCCATATCCCTGATTAAGGTTCTCCCCGGCATCATGGAAAGAAAAACCACCGTTTCTGCTATATCTGCCCCGTGAAGGTACAGTCCCGGGCCATGAGAAGGGCCGTCATCAGGCCCTGTATTGACAGAACTCGGGTTTAAAACCATAACCCTTATATTATTTCTTCTTACTTCATATGCGAGTGATTGAGAAAAGCCCTGAAGGCCGAATTTGCTGGCATTATAGGCAGAAGAGCCGGGATCTCCTTTTTTCCCGCTCATAGAACTTATCATGAATATGTCTCCCCTGTTCTGCCGGATCATATAAGGAAGAAAAGCCTTTGTAACGAGAAATGTTCCGGTAAGATTGGTGCCAATCACCTCATCCCAGTCTGTAAGAGTTAAATCAGTGACATTTCCTTTCATAAATATACCTGCATTATTTACAAGTATATCGGGAATGCCTCTTTCTGAAATGACATATTCCGCCATATATTTAATTTCTTCAGGTACAAGCTGATTGCACAGACAGGGATAACATTTCTCACCTATCTTCCCTGAAGCAATTTTCAATTTTTCAAGATTTCTTCCTGTTATAATAACAGACGCTCCTTCCCTGTGCAGTGCAGAAGCAATATGAAAACCTATACCACGGCTGCCCCCTGTAACGACAGCTATTTTGCCCGATAAATCTTTAAGTAACATAACAAGTCAACTCCTGTTTTATATCCTGTAATGTATTTCATAACTTTTATTGAGCGTGACGCGTAACGCGTGACGCGTGACGGGTTTACCCCCTGTACATCACGCATTACGCTTTACGCATTACGAAGTTATAGTTATGAAACTAACTATAATTATGTATCCTGCTATGAAAACCTTTAAAAATTCTCTATAAAGTTAACATTTTTTTTACATAATTCGATTAATTTTTATATTGCCTTTTGATATAATATAGGCTATAGATTGTTTAGATGAGAATTCGTGATGGGTGATGGGTGATGGGTGAAAAGAATAGGACACGACTCACGACTCACGACTCACGACTCACATCACTTAAAAAATAAAATTACTGAGGTAAGCATAAATAATACATATATGCTCTCGTGACGCGTAACGCGTCACGCGAGACGGGGGGAAAACCTTTATTACATGCTTATATTCAAATCAGTAAAGAGGTAAACTGTTATGAAAATAAATCTGTCAAATAAATTTGCCATGCCTGATATAAAAAAGAAACAGGTAAGAGAAACACCACAGAAAGAAGGAGACTCTTTTGTAAGATCTGCGGAAACAACTTCCGATAATCTGCAGATTTTAAAACAGAACACCTTCCGGGAAGAACAGAAGGAGATAAAAACGGGTTTTTCTCAGGATCTGATAGAAGCCCTTGAAAAATTACCTCCAAAGGATAATATACGTATATTCCTTGTTCATGGCTCCCATACCGGCGGGCACCGTTCTGCTGCGGAATCACTGAAAGCTGCCATGGATAAACTGCCTCATGTTCAGGCTGAAGTCATAAATTCACTGGATTACAGCAGTGAGGGCATAAAAAATGCACAGGTAGGAGCAGCACAGATGGCCATAGATCACCTGAAGGGCCTCAGAGGATGGTGTTTCCAGAAAGCCCATGAAGGCAACCCTGTTATGTACTGGCTCGGAAATACAGGAATGAAAATAAAAAGTTTCTTCTCTAAAAAATTTCTGAATAAAATTCATGACGAAAAACCTGATGCCATAATTGCCACTCATTCTCCTATGAACTCTATGCTTGGCTACTGGAAGGGTTCAGGAAAAATAAACATGCCTCTTTTAAGTACTGTTACGGATTTTTCCACTCACAGAATGTGGGCCCAGGATGAGGTGGATCATTATTATGTTGCATCTGACGGAGCGGCAGGAGATTTAAAACGTTTCAATATAGATGACAGTAAAATCTCCGTAACAGGTATTCCGATAAAACCCGATTTCGCAGAGGTTACAGAGCTTTCGCCTGCAGAAATGAAAGTAAAGCTGGGGCTTGACCCGCAGAAACCTCTTGTATTATTAATGGGAGGTTCCCTGGGATACGGTCCCTATGAAGAACTGTCTTCAGAACTGGATAAAGTTGATACACCTCTTCAAATTGTGGCTATATGCGGAAAAAATCAGGCAAAGCTTGAAGCGTTAGAAACGAAAAAAGATACCATGAAACAGATCCTTGTGCCTGTCGGATTTATAAAGAATGTAAGTGATTACATGGAAGCAGCAGATGTTATAATCTCCAAGCCCGGAGGACTCACTGCTTCTGAAATTTTCGCACTGAAAAAACCTATGATTATGCTTGAACCTATGCCGGGGCTTGAAGAAATCTCAGCAAATGCCATTCAGAAACTTGGTGTGGCATTTATGGAAAAAACCCCTGCCGATGCAGCAAAATTCGCTCAGAAATTACTTACCAACCCGGCTCTCAAAGAGGATGTAGATAAGAAATTGGAGAAAGTTTCCCATCCATATTCAAGCTATACAGTAGCAGAAGATGCTGTAAAGAGAGCACTGGAGCATCATCTGTCTGAAGGATCTGACAAATTCAGCATATAGCTGTCAGAAATTCTGCCCCTGTAAATAGTCTAAAAAAGGAGAGAAAGTATAATGTCTGTAATGGAAGGAGCCTGGGACTGTCCCAGTTGCGGAAGAAAAAGAAACAGAGGGCCTGAAAAATTCTGTGGTTCCTGCGGAGCACCCAGAGGAAAAGATGTTGAATTTTATCTCCCCGATGATGCAAGAGTAGTAACAGATGAAGAAGAACTGAAAAGAGCCGAAGCAGGAGCAGACTGGAACTGCAATTTCTGCAACAGCGACAATCCTGTTTACAACAAATTCTGTTCAGGCTGCGGAGCTTCAATAGAAGGTGATTCCAAACGCAGAAATACTGTAGATATCCCTGATAAAAAGCCGGCGCAAAAAGAACATTATCTTTCTCCTGCAAAATCTTCAGTTCTTGCCGGTTCCGTTCCTCAACAAAAGCTTCAGTACCCTCATAAAAAAAGTAACATATATATATATGCAGTAATTGCACTCATTATTTTTATTATCGGACTCGGTTATTACCTTCTCAGGTCTCATGAAGAACTCCTTACAGTAAAAGGGTTTGAATGGAACAGGGAAATCAAAATTGAAAAATTCATGACCCTTACAGAAACAGGCTGGGAAGGGACTCTTCCCTCTGATGCAAGAATAATCTCATCAACCAGAGGAATACATCATTATGATAAAGTCAGGACGGGAACTCAAACAAAGACCAGAACTGTTTCGGACAGAATAAAGACCGGCACAAGAAAAGTAAAATCAGGCACAAAGAATATGGGGAACGGATATTTTAAAACCACCTACAGGACTGAAAATGTTTATAAAACAGTTTACCGTCAGGAAACCTATCAGGTGCCGGTTTATAAAGATGTTCCTGTTTATAAGACGAAATATACCTATAATATTGACAGATGGAAATATTACAGGAGTGCTAAGGCAGGAGGGCATGATCATAAGCCTTACTGGCCTGATTTCACGCTGAATACAAAGGAAAGAGAAGGAGGAAGAGCAGAAAATTACCTGGTAAGTTTTGTTAATAAAAAGGGGAAAATCTTTAATTACAGAGCGAGAACATTACAGGAATGGCTTTTCTTTCATAATGATAAAAGCTATAAGGCAATGGTTAATAATCTGGGGACTATTACTCAGATAAAACCATAAAAAAATGAATAAATATTACTTTTCGGATAGCCTCTAAGAGCCTTTTCATGAAATATCTATCGGAGAAGTTCTTTAATAACAGTGAGTATCTTATTTTTAGAAAATGGCTTTTCAATGGTACAATCCGCACCATATGTATTATTTATGCTCACATCAATAATAATATAGCAGAAAATCTGCCCGAGAGATACAGGTATAAAAAAAATTTTATATTTCCATTATAATCCTTTATCAAACACGATTTTATTTAACATTAGTTCATGGAGCTTATCTGCCAGAGTTTCCATAGAATAAGGTTTCTGAAGAAAATGCATACCATCGTCCAGAAAATATCTGTTACCTTCCACATCAGATGTATATCCGGACATGAATAACGATTTTACGGCCGGATAGATTTTCTGTATCTGTCGGAGTAATTCTCTCCCGTTCATCTCCGGCATTACTAAATCGGTTATAAGAATATGAATCTCGCCGGTATATTCACCGGCCAGCCCGATGGCCTCACCGGGTGTAAGAGCAGCAAGCACCTTATACCCCAGGGTTTCCAGCATCTTCTTTATTAATTCCATTAGTAGAGGCTCATCTTCCACCAGAAGAACGGTTCCATAACCCTGAATGACTGATATTGATGTGGCGACAGGATTAGTGGCGGGTTCATCCGGTGAAATATTCCTGGGCAGGTATATATCAAAGGTTGTACCATGATTTATTTTACTGACGACGCTTATATAACCATAATTCTGTTTCACAATACCGTATACAGTGGAAAGGCCCAGTCCTGTTCCCTTACCTGTATCTTTGGTCGTAAAAAAAGGTTCAAAAATATGTTTCATCGTCTTACTATCCATACCGCATCCGCTATCCCTTACAGAAAGTCTGACATATTCACCGGCGTTAAGCCCGTCAGGTTTATAGTACGAGCCTTCGCTGAAAAGAACATTATCAGTTTCGATAATGATCTGCCCCGGTCCGGTTATGGCATCACGAGCATTTACACACAGATTGACCAGAATTTGATCTACCTGGCCCGGATCTATCATAACCGGCCACAGACCTTCACCGGGCTTCCAGATGAGCTCAAGTTCGTCACCTATAAGGCGTTGAATCATTTTGAGCATACCGGCCATAGTGTCATTCAGGTTCAGAACTCTGGGCGTTACCGTCTGCCTGCGGGCAAAAGCCAGTAACTGCCTGGTGAGTTCGGTTGAACGTCTGACGGCTTTCAGAATTTCATTAATATTGTCATAGACTTTATGAGTCGAGTCTACATATGAACGTGCCAGTTCGGCATAACCCATAATCACTCCCAGCATATTATTAAAATCATGGGCAATACCTCCAGCCAGACGACCTATGGATTCCATTTTCTGGGATTGTATCAATTGCTCCTGAAGCTTACGTTTCTCCTCTTCTGCAACTTTGCCTTCGGTAATATCCTGGAAGAAACCGTAAACTCTGCGACGCTCCATGTCAGGTTTCCCTATAACATGAACACTTCGAAGATTGCCTCTGGCTGTGATGATTTCCAGTTCCAGGTCAAAAGGCTCGCCATAATCGACAATACGCTTCACAGCCTCTTCAATAACTGGTCTGGTAGAGGGAGTATAAAAATTGATTCCTTTTGACACTGTCGGTTCATAGGTGAGATCCACCTCATGAATATGATAGATCTCTTCTGTCCATATCTGTTTCCCTGTATCAATATTAAATTCCCAGCCACCAACATGGCCCACTTTTTCCGTTTCTGCAAGTAAGCTCTGGCTCTTCTTCAGCGCATCTTCCACACGCATTCGTTCAGTTATATCAAGTTCCAGATTTCGATTTGCCTCTTCAAGCTGCACCATCTTATCTTCCAGTTTCCTTATGAGTGCTTCACTGTAATCTCTATAATATTCTGTTTCTTCTAAAGAAGAGGCTGAAACAGGAGCCTTACGGGACTCACAGTTGTTTATTGTTTCGCGGATTACAGCCAGAAACACGTCAGGTTCGGCAGGTTTTATAATGAAACGATCAGCTCCGAGACTGAGAGCAAATTCTTCGTCCTTCCGGTCTGTATATGTGGCAGTATAAAAAACAAAAGGAATATTCTTCAGAACTTCATCTGCCTTACAGGCACGGCACAGAGCAAAACCATCCATGACAGGCATCAGAATATCACTTATTATCATATCAGGCCGTATCAGACGGGCACGTTCCAGTGCCTCCGCACCGTTTAAAACCTGTTCCACAAGATAACCATTCCCGGATAAAAGAACGTCCAGCATATAAAGATTTTGTTCATTATCGTCTACTATCAATAATTTACTCATATTCCCTCCTCAAGTCTTCACTTTTTCTGTCATAAATATTTCGGGATTGCTCGGTTTCTCTATATAACCAATACAGTCCTCTATCATCAGAATTAAAGATTTCATTTAGCTACCTTTTTTTCAAGTGGCATAATGAAGGTAAATACACTGCCTCGGCCTGCTTCACTTTCCACATAAATTCTACCACCCATAGCCTCGACCAGTTTTTTACAGATGGAAAGACCGAGACCTGTGCCTTCATACTGACGGGAAATCCCTGTATCTATCTGGCGGAAGGGCTTGAAAAGACTTCCCATATCTTCAGGCCTTATGCCTATACCCGTATCTGTTACCTGCGTCACAAGCAGACCCTTCTCTGTACGGCTTTCTATACGAACTTCCCCGCAGTCAGTAAATTTGACAGCATTGCTCAGAAGATTGATAAGTATCTGCTCCACACGTCGCCTGTCACCATATACATCTCCAACCGAAGGGGCTATTACGGAGGTCACAGTAAGGCCTTTTTTTTCAGCCAGAGTAGTAATCTTTTCAAGACTTTTCTCTATTGCAGATTTCATATCAAAGTGTTCACAGGCAAGCTGGAACTGGCCGGCTTCAATCCTGGAAATATCAAGGACGTCATTAATAAGTTCCAGCAGATGACGGGCACTGTCCTGAACCATAACGAGCTGTTTTTTCTGTTCCTCGTTCAGTGGCCCTACAAGCCCCATCAGGAGTATGCCCGTAAAGCCAATTATAGAATTCAACGGAGTGCGCAGTTCATGGGACATAGTGGCAAGAAAGGCAGATTTAAGATGGTCAGCCGACTCTGCAGCATCTTTGGCCCTGAGTAAATCACTGTTCATCCGTTCCAGTTCATCAGTGCGCTCTGCAACCCTCTTCTCAAGTGTTTCGGCATGCTTCTGCAACTCTCTGTAAAGCTCATCAATTTCCCGGTTACGAATATTCAATTCCCCGGTTCTGATTTTTATCTGTCGCCTCAGAGAAACGCTCCAGAAAAAGCTTAAAATAAGGATCACCGCTATAACTATTCCTGTGAATTTAATCCACATTGGAAAAACAAAATTCACCTTTTCAGATGTCCATCTTTGCAGGGATCGGTAATAAAGGGAGGCAGGATCCTTCTTCATTCGTTTCAGATGTCTGTCTATGGCATCGAGTAATATATAGTTTGCCCGTTTTGGTGCAGCAAAATAAAGCTGTGTCGGATTGAAGATAATAGCTGTATCTTCAAGCTGAGACGTACGGTGTGTGGCACCGTAAAAACGATTGGAAATCACTGCATCGGAATCGCCTCGAATGGCGGAAGTAAAGGCAGAACTATAGTCAGGGAAGGTTACCAGGTTCACTTTCAGGTCAAAACAGATGACCTGATTACTGAAAACCTCCTGCTGTATGGAACGCTCAAGAACAGAAACGCGCCTGCCGTTCAGGTCCAGTATGGTTCGGATTCCGCTCCCATGTCTGGCATAGACCTGAAACCAGTCTGAAAGAACCGGTTCATTATGAAATGTATATAAGTGCTTACGCTCCGGAGTGAGTGCCACATCAGGCATAAGATCGATCTTTCCGGCATTCAGACAGTCCAGACACTGAGCCCATGTGCCGGGAACGTAATCAATACTCCACCCTTCCTCTGCGGCAATCGCTTCAATCAGATCGATGTAGATCCCCTCCGGATGCCCTGTTTCGGACAGGCTTATCTTTGGACTGTTCTGGTAAATCCCTATACGCACATTCTGTTCTGCCCTGGTTATACAGGTAGTGAGAAATAGAACCAGTAAGCATGTGATTACAATATACACCAAAAATACAGAATTATCAAACAGCAGGGTTTTCTGACTCATTACGGCTACACCTCTACAGGCATCAGAATATCAGTCACTACCATATCAGGGGGATTGGTTCGTGCCTGTTCAATTACCTGCGCACCGTTACAGGCCTGTTCCACCTGAAAACCGCTGGCACATAAAAGAACCTGTAACATGTAAAGATTCTGCTCACTGTCATCTACAATAAATAATCTGCTCATTGTTCTCTCCTCAGTACATTAACTTTTTTATCATCAGGAAGATAACTCTCTATTTCTGTCATAAAGGTTGCAGGATTAATAGGTTTTTCTATATAACCCACACATCCGCTGGCCAGAATTCGTTCCCTGTCACCTACCATCGCGTAGGATGTCACTGCAATAACCGGTATAACACGAAGTTCTTCATTTTTCATCAATTCACATGCAACAGTATATCCGTCCATTACAGGCAGTTGAATATCCAGAAGAATAAGATCCGGTTTAATCTGACGGGCTATAGATATACCGCTTTCACCGTCACGGGCATGAATAACCTGACAACCGTATTTCTCCAGAATAAAAGTCACCAGATAGGCATTTTTTTCATTATCCTCAATAAGCAGGATTACAGGTTTCATTTTTTATCTCCTTTCACGTGGCATAGTAAAAGTAAATATACTGCCACTTCTGAATTTACTTTCCCCGTAAATGTTACCACCCATTGCTTCAACAAGTTTCTTGCATATGGAAAGGCCGAGACCGGTACCTTCATACTGACGGGATATCCCTGTATCTATCTGGCGGAATGGCTTAAAAAGGTTGTCCATGTCTTCAGGCCTGATGCCTATGCCTGTATCTATAACGTCTGTCACAATCCACTCATCTTCTATCCGGCTTTCTATACGAACTTCGCCGCAGTCTGTAAATTTGACAGCATTGCTCAGAAGATTGATAATTATCTGTTCCACACGTCGCCTGTCACCATATATCTCTCCGACTGAAGGGTCTATGACAGAGGTCAGTGTCAGTCTTTTTTTCTCTGCCAGAGGCATAATCTTTACAAGGCTTTTCTCTATTGTAGATTTCATATCAAAGGGTTCACAGGCAAGCTGGAACTGACCGGCTTCAATCCTTGAAATATCAAGGACATCATTAATAAGTTCCAGCAGGTGACGGGCACTGTCCTGAACCATGACGAGTTGTTTTTCCTGTTCCTCGTTCAGCGGTCCTACAAGCCCCATCAGGAGGATGCCCGTAAATCCAATTATAGAATTCAGGGGAGTGCGCAGTTCATGGGACATAGTGGCAAGGAAGGCAGATTTGAGACGGTCAGATTCTTCGGCATGATCCAGGGCTACAGCCAGTTCGGCAGTTCTTTCTGTCACACGACTCTCCAGTTCGGCAGCATACTGCTGCAGGTCCTTATGAAGGCGACGGATTTCCTCTTCAGCCAGTCTGCGCTCTGTGATGTCCGTGCCAATACTCAGGATCTCTGCTACCTGTCCCATTGAGTCCATGACGACGCGGTTAGTCCAGCTAATCCAGATTCTCTCTCCGTTGCGACGTACATTTTCATTGACATTTTGCTCGAATGCTTTTGGATCTGCACAGATTTGTTCCATGAGCTTCCTCAGGTCACGGCCGCTGCTTTCAGTTCGGGGGACTATAGTGCCTATTACGTGACGGCCGATTATCTCTCCGGCAGAATAGCCGAAAAGATTCTGACCGAATTCATTCAGGAAAGTAATCTGCCCGCTGGAATTCCAACGCAGAATAATACTATTGGCCTGTTCGACAAGCTCGCGATACTTCTGTTCATTTTCGGCGAGTCTTTTTTCAAACTTTTTACGTTCCGTAATATCGCGCACTATAGCCTGTAACAGGATTTCTCCGCCCAGTTCCATACGGTTCAAAGTGACTTCGGCGGGGAAAGGCGTACCATCAAGTCGGCAGTGTTCCCATTCAAAAAACCGGGCTTCTCCCATAATAGCCTCTGTGATCTTTTCTATGGCCTTTTCCTCAGATCTTCGTCCGTCCGGCTGTAAAGGGGGTGAAAATTTATAAGGCGGTGCACCTATAATATCTTCCCTGCTGCAGCCAAACAGGCTCAGAGTCCTGGCGTTGCAATCAACAAAGCGTTCACCGCGCATAAGCATTATGGCATCTCCGGCTGTTTCAAAGAGAGTTCGATACCTGAGTTCTCCTTCCCGCAATTCCTTTTCTATACGTTTCTGTTCTGTCACATCCCTAATGGACTCGACTGCGCCGCACCTGTGGCCATGCGGATCAAATAAAGGTGCTGCCACGCCCAATAGATGGGCACCCTTACCATCATGGAGATGAGGAATGAAAGACTCTGCATAAATAGAACCGCCGGTACGATTGACATATTTATAGGAGGTTTCTATCTCGTACGAAGGCAGGTCAAGGAGATCGATCAGGATAGGGCGCCTATCACCCCAGAATGGTTCAGAATAAGCAAAATCACCCTGTCCAAGCATAGACTCTTTACTGACTCCCGTCATGAGTTCACAGGCACGGTTCCATGCAATAATTCTTTTATCCTGATCAATAACAAATGTTGCGTCAGGGAGGAATTCAATAATACTGAGAAGCTGTTGTTGTAACTTCTGACCTGCCATTTCTGTGTGAAGACGGTCAGTCATATCATGAACTATAATCAGTGATTTTCCATCATGATGAGGCAGGATAATAATTTTAACCGGAATCAATCTGCCATCCTTGCTCACTATGTTACACTCCATCGTGACGTTTTCTGCTGACTGTAAATCATGTATAGAGGGATATTCCTGCCCATCTTCTTCCGGAGTGAAAATGTCCCTGATGGTCATACAAAGCAGTTCCTCACGGGAATAACCGGTCAAATTAAACCCTTTCCGGTTGACAAGAATGAAATTCCCATCATGATCGGTAGCCATCATACAGTCAGGGGCCTCTTCGAAGAATAACCGGTAAAGTTCCATCACATTTAATGGTATTGATGTTCTTTCATGCTTACTGACATCACTCATAAGCTTTTCTCCTATTAGCGTTCGTGACGCGTAACGCGTGACAGGTTTAATCCTCTGTGCGTCACACATTAGGCTTTACGTATTACAGGGATATTAATTATAGATTAACTATATATAACAGGACTTACGCACAAAATACAGAAGAACCAGTCATTGCGGCGAAGGGAAGCAATCCCATTATTACAGTAGAAACTGTTTGGATTGCTTCGTCGCTCCGCTCCTCGCAATGACAAAATACGTAACTCCTGATATCAAACGTTTCATAGTTTATCCAGAACTTTCCTTATTGCCCGAGCAACAATCTTTTTATTCAGAGGTTTCATTAAAAATTCTTTTATACCTGCTTCTATTGCCTGTTCTCTGTTCAGGGCTTCACTGAAGCCGCTGCAGAGAATAACAGGGAAATCGGGTTTAATTTCAAAAATTTTAAAAGCAAGTTCTGCCCCTGTCAATTTAGGCATAGTATAATCTGTAATAAGGAGATCAAATTTATCCGGTTCGTGCCGAAACAGATTAAGAGCTTCTTCACTGTCATAAATGGCAGTAACGTCATAACCGAGATTTTTCAGCATTATTCTGTAAACATTAACTAGTTCTTTTTCATCATCTACAAAGAGAATTTTTTCATGCCCTCCTGTAACCTGTTCTGATTTTTCAGAAACTATTGTCCGATCTATTACAGGAAGATATATATGAAAACTGGTACCTTTCCCCGGCTCACTGTAAACATTTATATGGCCGCCATAGTTTTTTACAATTCCATAGACCACAGAAAGCCCCATACCTGTACCTTCACCATGTTTTTTAGTAGTAAAATATGGCTCAAATATTCTTTCCATAACATGTTTTTCCATGCCGGGACCTGTGTCGCTTACATTAAGCATGACAAAGGGGCCGGGTTTAAGTTCTGCCGGATAAGGTACAGATATATCCATAGCAGTTAATTCTATTTGAATAACTCCTCCTTTTTCTCTCATTGCATGGGAAGCGTTAGTCAAAAGATTCATAAGTATCTGATGTATCCGGGTTATATCTGCCATGATGGAAATTGATTGTATCGGAATATTTTCTCTTATTTCGACAGTAGAAGGAAGCAGCGGTCTGAGTAATTTCAAGCTTTCCCTTATAGCAGAACCGATTTCAACCGGTTTACATTCCGGCTGTTCTTTACGGCTGAAGACAAGTATCTGTTTTACAAGATCCCTGGCACGATTACCGGACAGAAGAATTCTGTTTAAATAATCGCTTACAGGACTGTCAGGAGGAACATCAAAGAGAGAGAGTTCTGTGAAACCAATGATTGCTCCCAGAATATTATTAAAATCATGGGCAATTCTTCCTGCAAGGGTTCCTACGGCTTCCATTTTCTGGGACTGGCGGAGCTGATGTTCAAGTTTATTTTTTTGTTCTTCCATTGCTTTACGTCCGGTAATATCCTGAATAACTGACATACAACCTTCTTCTCTGTCTGTCCTCAGAGGAGAAATTGTCAGATGAACCCAGACAGATGATCCGGATTTATGATAAAATCTCTTTTCTGCAGTAAATTCTCTGATCTTCCCTTCAGCCAGTAAATTTATATTGCCCAGATCACTGTCATCCCGGTCGGTTAACTGTTGAAATGTAATGTTACTCATTTCCTCCTGAGTGTATCCGACTATATCACAGTATGTCTTATTAATTTTTAAAAATTTTCCTGTTTTCGTCTCAATCTGAGCAACTCCTGCAGAAGCCTGTTCAAATAAAGCACGAAATCTTTCTTCACTCTCCCTCAGGGATGATTGTATCTGTTCTCTTTCCTTTATTTCCTCCCGTAAATGTTTATTGGCTTCTTCAAGTTCGGTGAAAACATTGTTTAAATTTTTACACATGCCGTTAAAAGCATTTAACAGTTTACTCAGTTCATCACTGTTATGAAATCTGTCTTTAAGCTCAAAGGTTTTATCATGTATGTAGGGATCAAATTCAGAGACCTGTAATGAAAGATATGACAGGTGTCTTCCCACAAATGTTTGAAAAGCCAGAAGAAAAATACCGCACATTACAAAAATAATCAGAGCAGAACCGCCTGTAACAATCCAGGCTGTAGATATAAGTCTGGTGTAAACATTATTAAGAGAGGCTGTAACAGTCAGAGTTCCCAGGGGAATTTCTTTATTTCTGAAATTTGATACAAGAGGAAAAATACCTGTAAGGGTTTTACCGGAAGGTATGGCACCGGCAGACATAATACTGCCGTCAGGAAAATTAACAGATACATATACAATATCATGTAGATTTACTATTGCTTTTAACTGCTGTTCCAGAAGTTCATAATCTGAAATCCACAGAGTACTGCTCACGGAAGGTACATAACCTGTTTTAACATTCGAAAGACTTTTTTCAATATTATTAATTTCATGACAGTATTGAATGTATAAAATCAGACCGGTGCATAAGAGAGTCATAAAAAATCCTGCCAAAAAAATATACATAAAGAGTCTTCTTGCAATACTGTACCGTGGAGGGATTAATGATCCTGTCATATATATTCCTTTCTATTAGTAACCGAATAATCTATCATATGTGCCGTCTCTTTTCAATTCTCGTAAGGATGCTACAAGTTTGGGTATAAGAGATTTATGTTTTTTATTAAGATAAAGATACATAGGATTTACTGAAACAGGAGGTTCAAGGGCATGAATATCTTTAAAATTCAATTCTTTAAGAATGGCATTTCCTCCGAGATGGTAATAAGTTACTATGTCTACCCTTTCATTTTCAAGAAGTGTAAAGAGTACTTTTTCATCTCTAACTTTCACCAGAGATCTTGTGTCTCTTACATTTGCTTCAAGTATTTTCCACCCTGTAATAATTCCTACGTCATAAGGCTTAAGGCCTGCCCAACCTTTTATTTCATCTTTTACATGCTTTGTAAAAGCCATATATTCATGATAAACAAGTTCTTCCGGAACTAAAACAAGATTGGGATATTTTTTTTCCAGACCTGTAATCCTTGTAAAATCACCGTCATTAATACCTTCATTTACACTATGTAAAGCCCTTTCAGCGGGGAGAGCAAAAATATAAACAGTCATTCCAATCCTCCGGAAAGCTTCTTTAATAACCATATCAAGATAACCGGTCTGAGATTCAGTATGTAAAGGTATGCCGTCTTCAGACGTAAAAATCAATATATTATCGCCTGTCGGAATTTCTGAAGGGAAAGAGCTGTCGGT
>JBEHWO010000054.1:0-24729 GCA_040217695.1 Vulcanimicrobiota bacterium
CGAATACCGTCAGTAATAAGCTACTGTTAAGAGGAAGTTTTATAAGAAAAATAGCGGGCGGAATTTATACACTTCTTCCTGCAGGAACGCTTGTATTGAGAAACATCGAAAAAATAATAAGAGAAGAACTTCAAAAAGAATCAATTCAGGAAATGATTCTTCCTTTACTTAACCCGCAGGATTTATATCCCGAAATCTCCGGAGATGAACAGGCTTTCTATTTTAAAGACAGAAGCGGAAGAGATTTCGCTACCGGCACATGTTTTGAGGAAATCGTTACGGATATCATAAAAAAAGAAGTTCGTTCTTACAGAGAAATGCCCCTCTTTTTTTATCATACAGTTCCTTCTTTAAAGGATGATAATAAAGCAAAAGGAGGGCTGCTGAAATCGAAGGAATCCCTTATAAATAAAATATACAGCTTTCATACATCACGAGAAGATCTGAAACATGGTTATGAAAAAATCTGCAATATTTATCTGAATATTTTAAAGAAATGCGGTCTTCAGGTAACAGTTCTGCCGTCATACAGTGAAGATTCCCGTGAAGCAACTAAATTTTTAACCTTAAATGACATGGGCGATGAAATTTTATATATGTGTCCTGAATGTGGTTATATATCCACATCGGAAAAAGCAGAATTTTCTATTGATGAAACACCGGCGGAACAATCAGCTTCCACCATAGAGGAAATATTTACGCCCGGTAAAAAAACCATTGAAGAGGTAACGGCTTTTCTGGGTGAGAAAGCAACAGCTTTTGCAAAGACCCTCATATATAAAGCAGACGGCAAACCTGTAGCTGTGCTTGTAAGAGGAGACAGAGAACTTAACCCTCATAAATTAAAAAAATTACTTCATGCCGGAAAACTGGAGATGGGAGATGATACATTCGTACAAAAGGTCACAGGTGCTCCTGTAGGATTTGCAGGCCCTGTCGGACTCGGAAATATAAAAATCCTGGCAGATTTTGAAGTAAAACAGATGAAATCCCTTATAGTGGGAGCAAATAAATGTAATTATCATTACAGACATGTTGTATCAAAAAGAGATTTCATGGTATCAGAATATGGAGATCTCAGAATGGCATCTGCAGGAGACAGGTGTAAAATCTGTAAAAAACCTCTGGAAATAAGAAATGCCTTTGAAATGGGAAAGGCAGTCATGGTAGAAAACAAATACACAGAGCCGATAAAAGCCACATTTTTCAATGAAAAAAGTGAAGAAGAACAGATTATGATGGGAGTTTATTCTCTTTCTATGAGCAGAGCCATGGCAGCTATAGTAGAAAACCATCATGATGAAAACGGGATTATATGGCCTTATGAAGTGTCTCCCTTTAAAGCCGTCATATTGCTTCTTGACCCTTCCGATGAAAAGCAGAGGGATATAGCTTTTAATATCTATGACAGTCTGAAGAAAGAACATATAGAAGTTCTGATTGACGATAGAGATGCCAGGGCGGGGTTTAAATTCAAAGATGCGGATCTTCTTGGCATACCTTTAAGGATTACCGTGGGGCATAAAGCAATAAAAGAAAACATAGTGGAAATTAAGATAAGAGAGATAAATAAAAACATCACATGTTCCGTAGAAAATATAATGGCGGAAGTTTTAAGAAGGTTAAAGGAACATCTTACCGAAACCCAATGAAAAATCGGCTATTCAAGCCATAATTTTTATATTTGAACAGGAGCGTAGTATATGAAGCAGATGATTGACAGTAAAGCTGATATTATGACGAAGAAAGATTTTAGAGCAGAATGCAGAGAAGAAGATGATTTTGACCCTGCAGATTTTGTAGAATCTTTAAAACTTGAAGATATTGCTATAAAGATTAAAAATTAATCTCAGGGTATTTTTGGGGAAAGAGGGAGAAAATTTCTTACAAAATTAAAAAAAAGCTCAATAAATAAGAATTTTTATTATAATTTTATTTCCCGTTTTTCTGGTCTGAAACAGCTAATTTTTTTGGGAAATAAAAAGTAGAATAACCTGTTATTTGATAAGGATTTTATGAAAATCCCGGGAAACATTTACCCTTTTCCCCCAAAATACCCGATTAATCTATTTTTGCTCTTAAGCATATCTAACCTCCTTTTATTTTTTCTCTCCATATTTGGCCTATCCAGACCTTTTATAAACATTCAACATATTTATGTATTTTCCTGTGAAGTTTATAAAAATTTTTCTTGTAAATTTATTTCCGAGAGGTTAAAATTTAGAGACCTCACGAATAAATAATCCGAGAGTTAGATTGTGCAAGGATTTGTTCAATTTTTACAAAAATATCTCTGTTAGTCACTCTTTCTAAAAAAAACACTCGGAAAAGCTATTTCCTTTAAGTCTTGTTGCTTCAGAATGATCCCGGTACCACAAGAATATCAAATTATAATGGCTGTCCTAAATTATAGTTTTCAAACAAGTGCAAAACTATGGAAGGTTTCTCCAGTTTCTTTATTATCCTTTACCACCTGTGATATAATATTTCCATGAAACAATTGAAATTAAAAAACTGGCATTTATTAATAAATCCTGATAAAACAGCAGAGATTTTTAAAGAACATCAGTTCGGACGGACAATCCGGTTCCTGTTTCTATTGTAAAAATTATCTTGCTGCCACATCGAAAATCTGTAATGAAGATTTTTTATCTCTCATGAAGGAACCGGGGATAGATTATAAGAAAGATATCCATACATTTCATATTGCAGAACTTGAAAAGGAGGAACGGGTAATGACAAAATATGTAATCATAGGAAACGGAGCGGCAGGAGCTTCTGCTGCGGCAAAAATAAGAAAACTCGATAAAGAAGGAACTGTCGATGTCTTTACAAAAGAAAATGTTCCCTACTACTACCGGCCGAAATTAATAGACTACCTTGCAAAAGAAGTACCTTTTGAGAAATGTATTCTTTCAGGGGAAAAATGGTTCGCAGACAACAGGGTAAATCTTCATATGAATACGGAAATAGTTTCGATAAACTCTGAAAAAAATGAAGTTTTTACAAAAGAGGGGAAAATTTTTGTCTATGACAGACTGCTTCTTGCAGTGGGAGCGAACTGTTTTGTACCTCCCATACCGGGAGCAGATTCAAAGAAAGTTTTTACGGTAAAAGACAAACATGATACGGACAGGATAATGGAACTGGCTGCATCGGCAAAATCAGTCATACTCATAGGAGGAGGACTGCTGGGACTTGAAACAGGTAACAGTTTGAGGAAACTCGGACTTAAAGTAAAGGTAGTGGAATTTTTCCCGAGACTCCTTCCGAGACAGCTGGATATAGAAGGGGCAGCCATGCTGGGGAAACAGCTCGTTTCTATGGGATTTGAATTTTATCTCGGCAAAACTTCGGAAAAAATCGAACCTTCCGGCGATATTATGAAACTTACTCTGAAATCAGGGGAAGTTCTGGAAGGAGATTTTATCATTATATCCGCAGGAGTAAGACCTGATCTGAAACTTGCTGCAGGTATTAAAGTGAATAAAGGTATCGTCGTAGATAATTATATGAAAACCAGTGTGGAAAATATCTATGGTGCAGGAGATGCCATAGAGCATGACGGAAGACTTTACGGTATATGGCCGCCGGCAAAAGAACAGGGAGAAATTGCAGGAGAAAACATGGTAAAGCCTGGCAGCAAAGAATATAAAGGTACTTTATTCTCTCATAAATTAAAAGTAGTTGGAATAGATCTGGTTTCCATGGGAGATATAGATACAGATGATAAGCTTCAGTCTGAAGTTTATAAAGATGAAAAAACCTTTGTCTATAAAAAAGCAGTATTTGCTGACGGTAAACTTACAGGTTGCATCATGCTCGGTAATATTGACGGAGAAAAACAGGTTGCCAGAGCCATAAGCAGTGGCAGTTCATTTGAAGAGGTCAGGCAATTTTTTGCATAATCACCATATTCCCCCTGACCTGTCAGGGGGAATAAAGAGCCTCCAGGGAGGGATAAATATGTCAAATACCACAAAAATCATACTTGTAGTAGTTATAGTCTTTGTAATCACAGCGGGATGTGCCGGCATTGCATTAATTGGCGGCGGAGCGGCCTATTATTATTATATGCCGGAACAATGGCTCGGCAGTGGAGACAAATTATATGAGCAGGGTAAGTACGATGAAGCAATCAAATATTATGATAAGGTTCTGAGTATTCAAAGCAAATCCGATAAAGCGCTGGGTAAAAAGGGATTGTCTTTATATTATCTGGAAAAAGATGATGATGCTGTTAAATGTTATGACAGAGCTCTTGAAATCAATCCTGAAAATTCAAATAGCTGGTATGGTAAAGGCCTACTACTGAACGATAAAGAAAAATATAATGATGCTGTTAAATGCTATGATAAAGCCCTGAAGAATAATCCGTCTTATAAAGAGGCATTGAACAGAAAAGGACTTGCTTTATATTATCAGGAAAAATATACGGAAGCTCTCAAATGTTACAAACAGGCTCTGGATATTGATCCGAACTATGCCGATACATGGAACAATAAAGGCCTTACCCTGAACAGTCAGAAAAAATACAAACAGGCTATTGAATGCTATGATAAGGCATTGGAACTGAAGCCTGACCATTATATTGCCTGGAATAACAGGGCCTATACATTGTATGACATGGGGAAATATGAAGAATCTATTAAAGCATGTGAGAAAGCAACAGATATTAATCCGAAATATTCCAGTGCCTGGTATAATAAAGGCTATGCTTTACATGCTCTGAAAAAATATAATGATGCCATCGATGCATATGATATAACATTAAAACTGGACAGTACAGATGAAAATGCCTGGAACAGTAAAGGATTATGTTTTTATGCCCTGAAAAAATATGATGAAGCTCTGGAATGTTATGATAAAGCCCTGGAAATCAACGATAAATTATATGTAGTATGGGATAACAGGGGGCTCTGCCTCAGTGCTCAAAAAAAGTACAGAGAGGCTATCAAATCCTACAACAAAGCCATTGCTATTAATTCTGAATACAGCGAAGCATTCTACGATAAAGGATGGGCATTATATCGTCTGAAACAATATGATGATGCCCTGAAATGTTTCAGCAAATCTCTTTCGATAGACCAGAATAATGACTTTGTCTGGTATAGCAAAGGATATGTTCTCTATGATTTAAAAAGATATGCAGAATCTGTGAAATGTTACAATAAGGCAATAAAACTTTCACCTGATTATTTCGACGCATGGGCGGAAAAAGGAGCATCTTTATACAGGCTGAAAAACTATAAAGACGCTATTAAATGTTTCGATAAAGCTTTAAAGATAGATTCACAGTCTGCATATGTATGGTATTATAAAGGTATGTCTTTATATGCCATAAAGCAATACGGGGAAGCAGGCAAATGTGCAAAGAAGGCACTTGACCTGGATCCTGGCTATGAATATGCAAAAAAATTAAAAAAAGCATGCACTGGCAGATAATGGTATGAAACTGATAGAATTCACTCAGTTTTTGCTCAAAAGTGTTTCTCCTGCTATTATGATAGCCTTCATCATGAGTCATCTCATGTTTGAAGGAGATATATTTACCCGCAGGACTGACTGGAAAGATAAAATTCATCTTATTCTTGTCTTCGGATTGATATCCAGTGTGGGGTCTTTTTTTGCCATCTATGAAAAGCAAATTTATCTTGACACATCTGTTCTTGTAGTCATAGTAGCAGGTCTTAAAGGCGGAGTCATTGTAGGACTCGGCTCAGGTTTGATAGGAGCAATGTTCAGACTTATAACCTTTCCCCCGTCGTCGAAATTTATTATTGTAACAGTCGTAGCAGGCCTGGCGGGAGGAATAACATGCCTTTTTTCCGGCAGAAAAGACAGGCGGGAAATATCTATGGTACAGGGTTTTCTCGTAGGAGCATTTACAGGGATTATGCAGACTTTTATTGTGCCCTGGGCAAATCCTGAAATATTCGTGAGAAAAAGATTTTTGTTGTTAATTACCGTACCTTTTCTTATAGTTAACGGCGCTGCCGTATGTATGTATCTGTTTATTATGAAAACACTTCAGGAAAAAAAAGAAAAACAAAAAATGGAAGAACTGAATGCTAAAGCCCAGTTAAAATTACTCCAGTCCCAGATTAAACCACATTTTTTATTCAATGCCCTTAATACAATAGCATCTTTCAGCAGAAAAGATCCGGAAAAAACAAGAACACTCATACAGAATCTCTCCGAGTTTATGAGAGTCACACTTAAAACCACACAGACCGGTATTTCTATCGAAGAAGAACTGGAAAACCTGGAATTTTATCTGGAAATAGAAAAAGCCCGTTTCGGAGATAAACTTGAATTTATTCAGGAAATCGAAAGGAACTCTTTAAAATTTAAAATACCTTTTATGGCCATTCAGCCTGTTATTGAAAATTCTATAAAACATGGTTTTCATGAAGACGGAAGGAAACTTGTTATAAACTTAAGGATTACCTCAAAAGAGAAAGGAATATTTATAGAAATAGAAGATAATGGCAGAGGGATAGAGCCGGGAAGATTAAAAGAAATTTTAGATTTCGATAAGGAATCTGAATCTATAGGACTTCAGAATGTTATAAAAAGAATAAAAGCGATGTTTAAAGAGAAAGCAACTATAGAAATAATGAGCGAACCTGATAAAGGAACAAAAGTGGAAATAGCAGTAAACAGTGAGCAGTGACCGGTCACCGTTAACGGTTTATATGAGAATCGTAACGCGTAACGAGTGACGCGTGACGGGAGGAACAAATTCTCATATTTCGTTGTGACCTAACCGGTCATGGCGGTTATATTGAGCGTACACTGATCACTGATTACTGCTCACTGTAAAAGGGGTGTTATTTATTTACACAGCCATAGTAGTAGACGATGAAAATCCTGCCAGAGAGGAACTTATTACGCTTATAGATGAGGAAAGTGACGATATAGAGATTATCGGAGAAGCATCATCAGGCCTTACTGCTCTTCGGCTTATAGCAGAAAAAAAACCTGATATAGTATTTCTGGATATTCAAATGCCCGGTCTTGACGGACTCGAACTGGCAAGAGAAATTACCTTTATGGAAGAGAAACCTGTCATAGTCTTTGTTACAGCCTATGATGAACATGCAATAAAGGCTTTTGAACTTGCTGCTGCTGACTATATACTGAAACCTGCCCATCCCAAAAGATTAAAAAAAACACTGGAAAGAGTTATTTCTATAATAAGAGAAAAAACTGACAGGGGCAGAGCAACGGAGAAAATCCTTGAACATTCCGGTCAGCCAAAACTGACCAGAATAATTGCTCAGAGAAAAGGTAAAGAAAATCGTATTCTGGTTGACAATCAGGATATACTCTATTTTTATGCCAGGGGAAGGGACTGTTTTTTAGTAACAGAAGGGGAAGAATTTGACGTAAAATACAATCTGAAAGAACTTGAAGAAAGACTTGATAAAATGTTTATAAGATGTCATAAAAGTTTTCTCGTCAATATCAATCATATAGGAGAAATTATTCCATGGTTCAGCGGTTCCTATATATTAAAAATGGATAACAGGCAAAAAAACGAAGTCCCCGTAAGCAGAAAATATGCAAAAGAATTTAAAGATTCCGTGGGATGGACTTAATTCCGTTTATTTAATTTCTTCATTAACGATTCTGCGGGATAGATTTAATTCCATTTATTTAACTTCTTCAAATAGCTTTTTTTAGGATTTATCATATATTCAATTTCTACTTCAACTTTTTTCAGGATCATCTGCTCAACAGGCCCTTTATCGGTTTTAACAAGTGTTGCCGGTGCTCTGTAAAAATCCTGGCCACAGTTAAAACAGTGAAAAAAAGAAAAATCTCCTTCTCTGCTTACATATTTTGACATAATATTCTCCAGGGGCCACTCACACCTGGGGCAGAGATTATTTAATTTTTTGTAAAATTTTCTTCTGAAAAAACTCATTTTACTACCTCTTTAATGATTTTATTACATAATTATGCTCAGGTCAGTAAATTTAGTTCTCACTATTTATCATCGTCAATTTCCCATAATTCTTTAGGTTTTATCGGTATGAGATAATCTTCTATATTCACTTCATTGGCCATAGCTTCATTTAAATGGTTTTGAAGACATTCACTGAATGACTGCCCTGTATGATTTGAATAAAGGGCATCTGCAAAATATCTGGCCAGAGATACGGTTCTGAGCCATTTATAAGACGTATCATGATAACTCTGACCTCTGGGAATAGTATCTGTCGTAAGGACTTCAATATTTGCATCGTAAAATTTCTTTTCAGCAGGTATGCCTTTCTTATCTGCGCTGAAAAGCCCATGAGTGCAACAGGCAAAAACTTTTTTTGCTCCTTCTTCCCAGAGAAGATTTGCTCCGTTCAGGACAGAACTGCCTGTATCTATTATATCATCTATCATTATAGCATATTTATTTCTTACATTTCCTATAAGCTGCAAAGATTCTGTTTTACCTGTTTCATCATAAAATCTTCTTTTTTCTATAATAGCACAGGTTGTGCCCAGTCTTTCAGCAAAGAAACGGGCTCTTGCAGCACCTCCCGTATCGGGGGATACCACTACCAGTTCATTTACATCTACACTTCTCAATATGGAATGATTCTTATAATAAAGCAGAAACAGAGGTAATGCTCTTACATTATCGACAGGAACGTCGGCGAACCCCTGTGCTGCATCTGTATGCATTTCCGCAGTCACTATACGGTTAAAATATTTTCCTCCTGATGTTGCCAGAAGATCAAATATAAGTTTTGCAGAAATAGGTTCTCTCCCTTTTGTTTTTTTATCCTGCCTCTGAAAAGGTAAAAAACTCCAGTAATTGATAATACTCTGAGCACCTGCCCTTTTCAGAGCATCATTTATAACAAATACTTCAAAAAAATCTTTGAATATATTTCTGTTTTTTCCCAGAATTATTGATTGAAAAACATGAACTGCCTTTTTTCTTAAGTTCACATTTAATCTTGCACTCAATTCACCATTCGGGAAATCAATTATATCTACTTCCCCCAGGGTCAGATCCGGAACAGGACAATCTTTTAACTTTGAAAATTCTTTTACTACTTTTTGAGCGAATTGCTTTCCCGCTCTTCCTGCAATTACAACTAAATCATTGTGTTTAGTCATAGAACCTCCTCGATATTACCTTATTTATCAACAGGCAGATAAACCGTAAAATCCGTACCCTTTCCCTGTTCACTCTGTATATTTATTTCACCGCCATGACCTTTTATTATATCGTAGGCAATTGTAATGCCCATACCTATACCGGTAGACCAGTCAATTTCATCTTTATTTAAAAGTTTTGTTGTAAAAAACGGCTCATATATTTTATCCTGATATTCAAACCCGATACCTTCTCCAGTATCTGAAAAAGTTATTTCTATCTTATCTTCCTTCAGACTGGTAGCTACAATAATTTTCTTCACAGAACCGGTGAGAGATGCACAGGCATTAATCAATATGTTAAAAAGAGCTTCCCTGAGCTTAAATTTATCTACTGTAATTTCCGGCACATCTCCATAAGACTTTTTAAGATCTATACCATCTTTGATTAATTTCTTTTCAATAATTACAAGTATTTCGTCTATAAACTCATTTATATTTATCTGGCATGGCTCCATCTCTGCTCTTCTGCTGAAATTCAGGATACTTTTGGTAAGTCTGCTACCTCTTTCACTGCTGCTAACTATACCGTTGAAAGCTTTATTTCTTATCGTTTCATCTTTTTCTATCAAACCAAGCTGGGCCCAGTTTTTTGTTACAGTAAGTATATTATTGAATTCATGTGCCACATAACTGGTCAATTTACCTATAATTGCCATTTTATGAGCTTTTATAATTCTATCTCTGAGAGTATCATTATTGGCATATTTAAAATAATCTTCCAGATCAGTCATGAACTTCTCTTCTATTGCATCAAAAAAGGATACCATGTTTATGTAGACTTTATTAATATCTTCTTCCGGCACATGTTTCAAACACATGTCCAGGAATACATTTCTGATTATTTTTAATCCTTTGAGGGCTTTTTTAAAGGGAATACTGTCTCTATGAGTCTTTTTTGTCTGAATGAAATAATATAAACGGGGAATATTATCGGTACCGGCGTGAGTTAAACCTTCGATTAATTCGTTTATAAAAAACGGCAGAGGCGAATAAATCTCGACAAGATCAGGATAAATGGAAGATTCAAATTCTTCCACGATTTTCTTTAGAAAATCCTTTTTTGACTCTTTTACTATATTTTCTATAGAATAAGAAAAAGTCATAAAGCTAACTCCCGCACATTATATAATCATAATATTAAACACATAACTTTAAAACCCTTCTTAAATTTTTTAAAAATCCATAATTAAGAAGGAGTGAATAGTGAGCAGTGAATAATGTCCTATTTTATTGAAGTGAGCATAAATAATACATATATGCTCTCGTGACGAGTAACGCGTGACGCGTGACAGGATGAAAATTTTTATTAAATGCTTATGCTCAGAACAGTAAATTCTAATAAGTTGTGAAATACACTATAATGAAATTTCCTGTATATTAGAGTTGTCTATTACAGAAAATAATATTTTCCCCTGGTATACTATCAAAGTTGTATAAAAAAGAGTATAGTTAATTTCATAACAATTTATAATTAATGAATGAGTAGTAAGTGGAAAAGTATGCTTCTACTCACTACATAACATTTACTACTCACTTAAATTCTAATAAGTTATAAAATACACTATAATTTATCCTGACAATGTCACATTTAATAAAATAGCAATTGGCAGTTAGCAATTAGCTGTTAGCTGTTAGCTGTTAGCTTTCGAGTAAAAAGCTAATCGCTAACAGCTAATAACTATTTTATCAAAGCAGGTAATATGACAATGTCAAGTTATTTTAAAGGAGGAAAACATGAAAAAAATAAAGACCATAAACAGAGGTCAGACATATCTCGGAGAGAAAGGTTTAATAGCTCTGATAACACTACTGAGTGCCTTCATACCGCTGTCTACCGACCTTTATCTTCCTGCCCTGCCGGGTATGGCAAAATATTTTAATGTTCCGGTAAACCAGGCCAATCTCACTCTTATATTATTTATGACTTTCTTTGGTCTGGGAATGCTGATATGGGGGCCATTAAGCGACAGATACGGCCGTAAGCCTGTACTGATTGCAGGTCTCAGTCTCTATATAATTGCAAGCCTTTCATGCATCTATGCAGGTACAATTTATCAACTCATTATGTGCCGTATTTTTCAGGCTCTCGGAGGAGGAGCGGCTTCTGCTGTAGCGACAGCTATGGTAAAGGATGTTTACCGGGGCAGACAGCGTGAAACTGCACTGGCAATGGTTCAGTCCATGGTTGTACTATCACCGGCAGTGGCTCCGGTCATTGGCGGTATAATCCTGGAATTTACATCATGGCGCGGTGTATTTCTCCTTCTGGCTGGTATAGGATCTCTGGCAATGACAGGTGCTATTATGATGAAAGAAACAATAGAGAATTGCCACATAGGAACAATATGGGAAACAATAAGGAGGCTCGGTTCTGTATTAAAAAATCCTGGTTTTACATTTCTTCTCATAGTGTTTTCCCTGTCAGGTATTCCTTTTATGGCTTTTCTCGCATCGTCATCTTACATATATATAGATGGTTTCAGACTGAGTGCCCGGACATACGGCTATTATTTTACGGCAAATGCAATCGGGTTACTGGTCGGCCCCATATTATATTTATATCTGTCAAAAAAAATCGGCCGTTCTTCAATTATTATTGCCTGTTTTTTGCTGGTAGCCATAAGCGGATTACTTATCTGCACTTTTGGCAGTCTGAAACCGTGGATATTTGCCATCTCACTCCTGCCATCCACTCTGGCAGGAAGTTGTATCCGTCCCCCCGGTGTAAATTTGATGCTGGAACAGCAGCAGGAAGATACAGGCTCAGTTGTATCACTGATAGGCTGCACCGGCATATGCACGGGCAGTATCGGGATGATGCTGATTTCTCTTAACTGGAGTAATCTTATTTTAGCCCTGGGAACTATAACAATAATCATACCACTGATATGTGAAGCAATATGGCTGAGTATTTTTCAGAAGCCTTTCATAAAGCAAATTCCTGACCCAACCGGATAAATTATTTAGATAAACTGCTTCTACATAATTTTCATCTAAAGCTTTATTTTTGACCGGGATTTATATGAGAATCGTCACGCGTAACACGTAACGCGTGACGGGAGGAACAAATTCTCATATTTCGTTGTGACCGAACAGGTCATGGTCATTTTCAGGATTAAAGAATTACCTGGATTAGAAATTTCACGTAACGTAATTCTATTTATCATCCTGGTAATCCCATAAATCCTATAATCATGGTCAAAAATGAAAATTCCTATACCTTTAAATTAATTCATAAAACAATTTTTTATAACAGGTAGGTTTTTTTATAAAACATGTAGAAAGATTTTATCTGAATAAAAAAATACTTTACTGACCTGAGCATAAGCATGTAATAAAAGTTTTCCTCCCGTGACGCGTAACGCGTAACGCGTCACGAGAGCATATATTTATTATTTATACTCACCTCAGTAATGGCGTTACGTGTCATGAGT
Organism: Vulcanimicrobiota bacterium; assembly: GCA_040217695.1. Taxonomy (GTDB): domain Bacteria; phylum Vulcanimicrobiota; class SpSt-956; order SpSt-956; family JAKJGF01; genus CALARM01. The sequence goes on from JBEHWO010000054.1 coordinate 12,606, forward strand.
TACAATAAATAAGGGAGGAATGTTCATGAAAGCCAGAGATGTTATGACAAAACAGGTTATAACTGTTTCTTCGGATTTATCCATAAGAAAACTTATACAGCTACTTATAACAGAGAGAATTTCCGGCGTACCTGTTGTAGATGACGCAGGAGAGGTTATAGGCATTATCTCCGAAAGGGATATCCTTAAAGCTGTAGACAGGCTTATAAAAGTTAAAGTCAGTCTTGACGAAGAAAGAGAGCAAAAAGGTTCATTCAACTGGGTTGACGGTATTATGACAAAGGAAGTTATTTTTGTATCGGAAGATGACCCTGTTGAACATGTCTGCAAATTAATGAGTGAAAGAAAAATTCATAGAGTTCCAGTAATGAAAGGGAAAAAAATTGTAGGAATAATAACTTCAATGGATGTGCTGAAAACTGTTGCCACTTCAGGTCTGAAAAAGGATAATTAGGAATAGAATTTTATTAATTGTCTCTTTCCTCGCGTCACGCGTTACGCGTTACGCGTCACGATTTAATATATTTGAGACAGTTATTTAATTATCGTTCCTTAGAGAGAATAAGTAAACTTACCATGACACAGGTTTGTAACAGGTTTTATATAAAATATTCCTCTATGGGGAGAAAGGAATAATTATGCCAACATATGTAAACTTAGTAAAGACCCTGACACTTGATATAACAGAAAGACAGGGGCCTCTGGTAGAGATTATTTTAGACGGATGCGGTGACAGAACTGAAGCCGAATACAACTGTTTTGCCTTTGCCCATACACCTTTTCTCGATTATCTGATGGGAAAAAAGTCAAATCTTAAACAGGAAATCAAAGATCTTATAGGAGAAACATCTTATACCAGATTGACAGCTGTAGGTGAAGAGGTAGGCATGCCTGCCGGGGCAAAAGGTTCTACAGCAGTAGGCCATGAGGTTTTAAGCGGTGTCCCCTATGAACATCCGATGTTAACAATAAATCGGGCCATAAACAAAGATGGAATTATGGAAAACAAAGAGATTGATGACCTGTTAAACCATGTAATAGAACATAAATCAGCTCTTCATCTACTGGGGCTCGTTTCAAACAATCAGGAACATTCCCATATAAAACACCTTTATGCCATATTAAAAGCTGCTATTACAAGAGGAGTGGAAAACATTTATATACACTTCTTTTCCGACGGTCGCGGCACACCGCCCCATTCGGCTCCCAGGTTTGCAGAAGATCTCTCTGACAGACTGGAAGAGATGATTGGTGATAAAAAAAATATAAATGTAAATATAGCTACAGTTGCAGGCCGTGATATTTCAATGAACAGATCAAAACACTGCTGGAGCAAAACAGAAAAATCCTACAGAGCCATAGTGGAAGGAGAAGGTCCGAAAAGTCCTACCCTCATGAAATCTTTAAGAACTGCCTATGATATGGGACTTAACGACCAGTATATACCTCCTGCCGTCATAGGAGATTACAGGGGATTTAAAAATTACGACGGTGTTATATTCTGGAACTTCAGGAAAGACAGAACAGAATTTATGGTGCGTATGCTCGTCGATCCTCTGGATAAGTTTACAGATTTGCTCAGGCAGTCAGGCGATGAAAAATACAGTAACATTGAAAGATTTGAAAGGGTAAAAATCAGACAGGATCTGGATTTAAATACTGTAAAAGTATGTGCTTTGATAGAATACTATAAAGACATTCCATGCCCTGTAGCTTTCAAAGCACCTGCTTACGAATGGAGTCTCGGAAAATTTTTGAGCCATTTCGGTTTCAAACAGTTCAGGCTTTCAGGTGTGGACAAAGCCAAAGCTGTAGCCCTTTTAAGCGGAGGCAAAACAGAAGATCTTTTTTCCGGAGAAGAGAGAATAACAATTCCTCTCCCCGACGACATGAGAACTTATATAAAAGAATATGATGAACACAAAGGTGAAGAAGGTTACAAGACAGATCCTTACGCCAAATACCCCTATCTGGAACTGAGTGAACTTACAAAGAAAATCATAGAAATTGTCTCCGAAGGAGATAATAAAACCTGTGTAATGGTTAACATGGCAAATCCTGATATGGTCGGCCATACCGGTGATGTAATGTCAGGTATAAAGGCCATGGAAAAACTGGATGTTGCAGTTCAGAGGATTACCCTCAATACACTCAGAAAAAAAGGGGTTGTTTTTATAACGGCAGATCATGGAAATATAGAAGAAATGATAACGGAAGACGGAGAACCGAGCACTTTTCATACAAGGGCAAAGGTACCTTTCATCATAGCGGGAGCGGGGAATTTACCGCTCAGAGATGACGGAACACTCAGAGACGTAGCTCCTACACTGTTATTTTTTGCCCTTGGCTATGAACATGAACAGGTAAAAAATGCCTTTCCCGGCAGGATTCTTTTAAAGTAGCGAACTCCTGTGTTTGCCTGACGGGCAGGCTTATATATCAAAGTAAAAAATTCTGTAAATATTTTATAGAAAAAGCTTGTTTTTTTCTGTAAAATTACCGATAATATATCAAACAGGGATTGTTATATATATACCACATGGAGGTGGAAGATATGATAACACAGTGTGCATGGTGTGACAGCCTCACAGTGGCAGGGCTTAAGATAACTGAACCTCTGCCGAAAAGAAGTGGTTATTCCCATGGTATTTGTTTCACATGTAGAAGTAAATTTTTAGATAAAGAAGATGAAACAACTACTGTTATATGGGAGTACATATCAAAATCAACTGCATGAGCGGTGGGTAGTGGGCAGGAACATTTCTACTTACTGCTCATTATTTATAAAAAACAATATCTGAAAATCTATAAATGGTTGAAAGCTGAGAGTTTAGAGTAATTACAAAAAGTAATGTCCGAAAAAGATTAAGTAGCTATTTACCTGTTGCGAGTATGTAGAGAAACTTCAGGACAAAACTTTTTAGATCTGCTCTAAAGTTACTGACATGAGCATAAGCATGTAATAAAAGTCTTCCTCCAGTCACGCGTTACGCGTTACTAGAGCAAATATGTATTATTTATGCTCACCACAGTAATATCAATTCTCAAGCCTGAACCCTCAACTTTAAACAACGCGCTCGCAGGGCGTTAAGTTCTATTGACCTGAGCATAAGCATGTAATAAAATTTTTCCTCCAGTGATGCGTCACGGGAGCATGTATGTATTATTTATGCTCACCTCAGTAAATGGTTACGAACTTATCTGTTTCCGTAGAATATATTTATGAGAAAAAATATTATAATCTTTTTATTTATATTATTCTGTTTTTCCGGTCCTCTTTATGCCTTTCTTACTTGCAGCAACTGCGGCTCTGACATAACAGGCAATTACTGGGAGTTAAACGGGAATATATACTGTAACGAATGTTACCGGCAAATGGCTCCCATATGTAACAGATGCGGGAACATGATTTCAGGACAGTATCGCATACTGGACGAGAAGAACTACTGCGAACCATGTTATGAAGCAATATGCCCCAGATGTAACATATGTAATGCCATTATAGAAGGAGAATATTTTACATGTAATAACAATAAATATTGCAAAAAATGCTATGAATTTTATTCTCATTGTTCTGACTGCGGAGTTCCGGCAGGACCTTCGGGAGTAAATCTTCGTGACGGAAGAACTCTCTGCAGCAACTGTTATGCAGTGGCTATCTTCGATCGAAAGAAAGTAAACAAAATATTTGAAGAAGTCAGAGAAACACTGAAAAAAGATCAGGGAATTACGGTAAAATTTCCGATAAAAGAGATAAATCCTGTAGATAAAACCAGATTGAATGAACTGCTGTTGAATAAATCACTGGAATATGTACCTGATGACGGAGTAGCAGGTCTTCACTATTATGAAAAAATCAACGGAAGGATCAAAGTCTCGGAAATATATATTTTAAACGGACTCAGTCCACGAAAAATTTTAGCAGTTATAGCCCATGAATACAGTCATGCATGGCAGGCAGAAAACTGTCCGGACAACCAGGACAACAGGGTTAGAGAAGGATTTGCAGAATGGGTATCATTTAAGATATTAAAAACAAAGGGATATAACGAGGAAGCTGAAAATATGCTTAAAACGACGGATCCCGTCTATGGTGAAGGATTGAAGAAATACATAGACCTGGAGAAGAAATATGGGAAACCGGGTGTATTTAATTATGCGAAAGGCGGAGATCCTGCTTCAAAAACCCCTGTAGTAGTAAAACCGGATAGCTCTATGTTTATATCAGATATAATATCTATTGCGCAGATAGAGACAATTAAATTTAATACTTCTCTATGGTTTATTCTGATTATTATCAGTATCATAGTAATATTTGTTCTCATTTTATCAATCATAAAAGATTTAAAAAGGAAATGGAGCGAAAAGTGAATAAAATAAGACATTACTTACTATTCACGACTCACGACTCACCATATTGACATAATCTGACTTCTTACGTTAAAATAATTTTCGGAGGTGTATTCTATGAGTATATCGGCTTTAGCCATGTCACAGGTTCAATTAGAAGAACGAAACTTTATTACGAAAGTCTACGGATGGATGTCTTTTGCCCTTATTATAACAGGTCTTGTTGCTATGGTAACAGCTTCCAGCCCGCTCCTTCTTTCCGTAGTCCTGGGAAACAGGATTGTATTTTTCGCCTTAATTATTGCAGAATTATTACTGGTAGGTTATCTTTCTGCAGCAGTAAGAACCATGTCTGTTCCTGCTGCAATAGTAACGTTTATTCTTTATTCTGCATTAAACGGCCTGACCCTATCGGTCATTTTTCTTGTATACACTGCCGGTTCCATTGCCTCTACTTTTTTTATAACTGCAGGTACCTTCGGAGCTATGAGTATATATGGCTATTTTACTAAAAGAGATCTCACAAGTATGGGAAATCTCTGTACCATGGCACTTATCGGCATAATCATTGCTTCCGTTGTAAATATTTTTCTCCACAGTCCTGCAGTCTACTGGACAACAACCTATCTGGGAATTATTATATTTGTAGGTTTAACTGCCTATGACACACAGAAGATAAAAAATTTAAATATTATCGGTAATGAAGGAACAGATGAAGATAAAAAAGAAGCAATTATGGGTGCATTAACATTATATCTGGATTTCATCAATCTATTTTTAATGCTTTTGAGGGTATTCGGCCAGAAAAGACGTAATGACTGAGAGGTGAAGTTTGTGAAAAAAATTCTTTTAATAGTTTTACTTATGGTATTTACAGGTTTTAATGCCATGGCCCAGGAAGAAAAAGACGAAGTGCTTGCAAAAGCACAGGAAGCTTTTGGCTCAGGTAATTACAAGGAAGCCATAGAATACCTTAAAGGCGGCCTGCCTGACCATCCTGAATATTACTGTTACCTTGGTTTTATTTATCAAAAAATGGGGGATTCCAAATCTGCATCACTCTGTTATAAAAAAGCAGGTGAATTGTGTCCCGACAAAGCCCGGCAATTTTTCATTGTAATGGCTCAGACTGAAGAAAAGGCAAACAATACGCCCGGTGCCTTTGCAAATTATAAAAGAGCGGTAAGCATGATAGATAATTACAGAGATATATATGACATAGAAACAGGGAAATCTACCGACGGAAAGATTGACGGATACAGCAGACTAATGGAACTTCATCCGAAGGATCACAAGGTATTAAAAAAACTGGTTCTTCTTTATGAAGGCAAAGGACAGTATCCCCAGGGTATATCGATCTGCAAGTATATTTTGAAAGAAAATAATAAAAAGTAAAAAGCGAGCAGGCAAGTAAAATCTCGTTTTTTTCAATTTTCACTCTGAATATCCATAGTGAAAATTAATTTTTTTCACGTATTGACTTTTTATTTTTTGTCGTGATAAGAGAATTATGGGAAGCATTTAGCTTTCACATAAAGGAGGAACATTTATGGGACCGGGATTAAACAGCATGATAAGACAGGGATCTGTAAACAATTCACAGCATATATATAACAAAGAACTTGCTCAGGGAGCCAGGAGCGGCCAGCTTAACAGAAATGAATTCATGTCTCTGACCAATTTCGATCAGCAAACAAGACAGATGGAAGGACAATTTCTTAAAGACGGTCAGATGTCTGCCAATGAAAAATCGATTCTAGATCAAAGAATGGCCTATTCACGGCAGATGATGGATCTTTATAAAAAGGGTGACTTTCAGCCCATGCAGCAGATGCCAATGAATCAGATTGAAGCAAGACAGCAAAATCAGATGAACCGTATTTATTCTGGCCTCAGAGACGGGAGCCTCGCCAACGGAGGTATTTTGGGAGGAGACGAAGGAGCAAGGGCTATGGATAGAGTTGGCGACATATCAACGAATTACGGTAAAGCCCAGATGGGCGGTTTTTTAAGCCCTGAAAGCTGGGGAGGACTGAACAATCAACTTGATAACAGCAGTGCAAATATTTTTAATTTAAGGCACAACTGGATGAACGGTCCTGCATGCCCTTTACCTGATAATGTAAGCTTCGGCGGCTTCGGAGGATTTATGGGGCGTTACTGGTAATATGAGAATCGTGACGCGTGACGCGTGACGCGAAGATGGCCATGATAATTGACAGACTGCTCGCAGTCATCAGTAATAAAACGTGAAAGGTGAAAATATTACTTTCACGTTTTATTATTTTACGACAAAAGAAATTTATGATATAATAATAAAAAATGACAGTGCCTGTTATAAGTATAGTTTAGTTCGTAACAAATTACAGACAATCGTCGCGTGACGCGTCACGAAGCACTTAATTTCTAATAAATTATTTAGATAAATTGCTTCTACATAGTTTTAACTAAAGCCTTATTTTACGACATTAAAAATGTAAATTCCTATACTTTTAAATTATGAAAGTAACTATAATCAGAGAAGAGGATGGTCATGAAACTTAAAAAGGAAGAAAAAAACTACCTGTTACAGTTACTTGATACCCTGAAAGAAACAGGATATGCATTTAAAGCTATATCCAATCAGGAAATAGACGAACTCTATGAAGATTATCTGGATGTACTGGAGAAAGGTAGAAAGACCATTTCTGATTATGAAGAATCCTTCAGTGAGAAACAGGGGCTATCGGAAGAAATTACTGACATACTTTCGGATATAAGAAAAATAATCAGAAATTACATTGAATTTATAGATGAAGAAGATATTGAATTACTTGAAGGTTCTATAAAAAAAATTGAAACCCTGAAAAACATGGCAGAAAACATAGAAATAGACATATATGCCGAAATCCCTCCTCCTTCAATCAAACTTGCCCTTACCTTTGATGATGCTGTCAAAATAAACGGACTGCTCTTACACCTGCTGGATATAGGGAAAAAGCTGGAACAGAATGACGGCAAAGATGACTTTATTGAAACCCTGGAACAGGATTCCATTATTATAGACAAAGAAGAAAAACTTTATGATCGTGATTGCCCTGTAGACAGAAAGATAATTGACATATTCGAAGAAGCTGCCGGGATAATTGAAACATACAAAGAGTTTATAGAAGAAAAGAAAGATCTGTCATGTCTGAGAAATTCTATGGAACAAATCAAACTGATTTCAACACCTCTTCAGGAAATACTGGCAGGACATGACAAAGAATTAAAGCTTCTCGGCCTGGTAAATTACCTTACGGAAACAGGAAAAAAATTAAGGCATATTCATGCCACTATGGACGGAGAAGAAGCAGAAAATGCTATAGAAGAAGTTCTTGCAAGGCTTTACAGGGATCTGGACAGGATAGAAGCAGAAAGGAACAGATACTCTGTCCATGATGAAAGTGATAAAATCGGTATAGAAGCACTGGAACTCTGCAGAAAAATAACAGAGAACTTCATTGAGGCCATAGAAGGGAATAATGTTACCCTTGTGAAAGAAAGTTTCGATGTTATTCTGAATGCATCCGAAGTTGTAAGTAATTACAGGAAAATGCATAATGAAGAAAAGGAAACATCTCTTCCTCAATATCTTATAAAAACAGGTAAAGAACTTAAAAGTATTTATACGGGCAATCTGGAAAACAGAGAGAAATATTTCCGTATAATGCTTGAAAGACTTGAAGGGGACAGAAAAAAATTAGAAGAAAAGAAAAAGAAATATTTTGCTTCCCAGGAAATTTCCGGGGAAATCAAAGAACAGACTTCATTTATTATAAAACCTGTAGATACAAATGTAATCGATATATACGATAAAGCCATAGAAATTATAAATAATTATATAAATTTCATAGAAGAAGATAAAAACATAAAATTAATCAACGATTCTTTTAAAATGGCTCTTTATATAGACTATCTGTTGAACGAAACAGATAGGATGGTAGAAGATATACAATCTAATGCACCTGAAGCAAGAGCAGTTATCGGGGAAGCTTAATATATAATGTCCATCCTTTATCACATGTCACTGAAAAAATTTTCCACATATGTGACGCGTGACGCGTTACCCATCATGACACAATGAAACCATTTGATGAAGAAAGAGCATTTCAGTTTATAAAAGAACAGGTAGCCTTCGGTCCCAGACCTGCAGGAAGTGTTTCTCATGAGAAAATACAGGACTATCTCTCCGATAAACTTTCACAGCTTGTAGATGAATTTAATCCTCATATATTTGAAGAAACATTTTTCAACAAACCATGTCTGTGCAAAAACATAAGAGGAACTATTCATGGAAGAAACAGAAAAAGCCGTATCCTTATAGGTTCTCATTATGACACAAGACCCCATGCAGATGAAGACAGCGATCCGAAAAACCATAACCAGCCGGTTTTAGGTGCAAATGACGGCGCATCAGGCATAGCAGTTTTACTGGAACTGGCGGGGATTTTCAATAAAAAAAGACCGAAATGTGACCTGGAGATAGTATTTTTTGATGCAGAAGACTGGTGCCGTATAGACGGTAAAGAAGTATCTCTCGGTGCCAGCAGATATGTAGAAGATAATATGGAGAGACTCCCTGATAAGGTAATAATTATTGACATGGTGGGAGGAAAAAACATGGAACTGGATATTGATCTCCACTGTTTTATCAGTAAAAATTGCGAAGAACTGACACTCAAACTGCTCCGGATCGGGAGAAATCTGAAATACCCTGCCTATAATTTTACCAAACCGGATACATTCAAATACATAGTCTGTGATCATATTCCCTTTATATTAAAAAGAATTCCTGCAACCATACTTATAGATATAGATTACCCGCAGTGGCATACAGTGTCAGATACTCCCGAGCACTGCCATCCTTTTTCCCTGAAGCAGGCAGGAGACGTACTGTATGAATATCTCAGGTGAAACGATACTGACGTAATTTATATGAGAATCGTCACGCGTTACGCGTGACGCGTGACGGGTGGTTCGTGATGCGTGATGCGTGATGCGTAATGCGTGATGCGTGACGCGTAATGGACAGTTGTACTTTTCACCATTCACTTTTCACTCATTCTTAATTATAATTTAATTATGAAAGAATATATTGAAAGAACTTACAGAAAAAACATGAAAAGCTCCGATCTTGTATATTTCAGGGTTTCGGTACAGGAAAGTGACTTATATATTGGAGCTTTAAAAGATATTTCAGAAAAAGCAATTACTTCTTTAAAAAAACACAGACAATCAATAATAAATTATATATCAAAGAATTCCCTCTTTAAAAGCTCCCTCTCCCCTGTTCCTGTTATAAATGACATGTGTCCTTTAATAAAGGATATGACAGAGGCAGCTTCCGTTGCGGGAGTCGGCCCCATGGCATCGGTGGCAGGAGCCATAGCGGAATATGTTGCCCGCGATTTATTGCCCTTTTCGGAAGAATTAATCATAGAAAACGGAGGAGATCTCTTTATTACAGGTAAAAAAGACAGAAAAGTCGGAATCTTTGCAGGTTCTTCTCCCCTGTCGGGGAAAATAGCCATAGATGTACCCGGAACGTCTCTTCCTGTCGCAGTAGCAACATCATCCGGCACGGTAGGCCCTTCTCTTTCTTTCGGTAAAGCAGATGCAGTCGTTGTATTATCCCCTTCCGGCTCTATGGCAGATGCAGCAGCAACAGCCATAGGGAACATTGTAACAGCACCGGAGGATTTCCAGAGAGCAACGGAATTCGCAGAAAGCATATCATCAATTACAGGAGTCATTATAATATGCAAAGATAAAATATGTCTCAGAGGAGATATAAAAATTTCTCCATGCAAGACTTTTTAAGTTGAATTTATATTTACTGAAAAAATTTAGTTATACTTAGCATCTTCTACTTGTTTATTGAGTTCATTTTAAGTATAATATTAAACATAATTGTTTTCACCATTACCGGAGCGAAAGGGAAGTAATGTTTGATGCATAGCTGAAGGGTTTAAATTCTCTATGATTCCTCTGAATATTTTGATCGTTGAAGACGAGATGATTTCCGCAATGTCTATAGAAACTATGGTTACATCCCTTGGCTATAAAGTAGCAGGCATAGTGGACACAGGCGAAGAAGTTATAAATAGAATAAGGGAAATAAAACCGGATCTTATCCTTATGGATATTATATTAAAAGGGAAAATGGACGGCATAGAGACATCTGAAAAACTGAAAGAGTTTTATAATGTTCCCGTTGTATATCTCACAGCCTGCACGGATGAACTGACCTTCCAGAGAGCAAAACTCACAGCACCTTTCGGTTATATTATAAAGCCTTTTGACGAACGCCTTCTCCATATTACCATACAGGTAGCCCTTTACAAACATGAAATGGAAGAAAAGTTACGAGAAAAAGCCATAAAGAAAGAAAAAGAGAAATATCGTGTAAATATCGAAGGAATTTTTACCAGTGTTCACGACGGAATTATTGCACTGGATAATGAATTAAACATTACAGAATTAAATCCTGCAGTCCGGGACATTCTTGGTTTTTCAAGAGAAGACATAGGAAAATCCTTTGAAAAACTGGTAAAAGAATGTAATTGTAATAAGTGTGTTAAAATCGCCAGAGATACCATAATCCAGAAAAAACCTCAAAAAATAGAATTCACTGAATGTATTAACACTTCCATAAAGGTTATAACGATAAGTACTTCATCTCTTATAGATACAAACGGTATATTCTCAGGTGTTGTTATGGTTATAAGAGATGAAACAAAATATTATGCTCTGGAGAAAGAACTTACAGAGAGAAAGAGTTTTGCCGGAATAGTCGGAAAAAGTAAAGATATGCAGGATATTTACTCTCTTCTGGAAACACTTCCCGATGTTTCCAGTAATGTCCTTATTACGGGCGAAAGCGGTACAGGGAAAGAACTGGTAGCAGAGGCTCTTCATTATAAAGGTGTTCGCAGTAAATATCCCCTTGTAAAGATGAACTGTGCAGCCCTTTCTCCGGGATTGCTTGAAAGTGAACTCTTCGGCCATGTGAAAGGTGCTTTTACGGGAGCAATACATGATAAAATCGGACGTTTCCAGGTGGCAGACAGAGGTACTATTTTTCTGGACGAAATATCCGACATATCACCTTCCACTCAGATTGCCCTGCTGAGAGTTCTCCAGGAGAGGGAATTCGAAAGAGTAGGAGACAGTAAAACAATCAGAGTAAATGTAAGGGTTATAGCAGCTACCAACAGAGATTTAAGAGAAAAGGTCAGAAAAGGACAGTTCAGAGAAGATCTTTACTATCGACTCAAGGTAATGGAAATCAAATTACCTCCTCTGAGAAAAAGAAAAGAAGATATACCTCTCCTTACGGATTTTTTTATTAAACAGTATAACATGGAATTTAAAAGAAACATAACAGGTCTATCCTCAGATGTACAGAGAGTATTTATGGATTATTCCTGGCCGGGAAATATAAGAGAACTGAAGAACACAATAGAACATGCCTTTGTTGTATGCAGAAAATCTATTATTACACTGGAAGACCTCCCTGCAGAATTAAAACATATACCTCCTTCAATCGTGTCTTACAGAAACGACGAAAAACTGACAATAATAGAAGTGCTGGAAAAAGTCAGATGGAATAAAAGTAAAGCAGCAGATATACTCGGTGTAAGCCGTCAGACTATTTATAGAAAAATCAGAGAATACGGGCTGTAACATGTTACATATTGCAACATGTTGCATATTGTAACATTTTACATAATTTAATTATTTCTGTGGTATT
>JBEHWO010000055.1:0-24498 GCA_040217695.1 Vulcanimicrobiota bacterium
TCCGAAAGAGGGCAGGGAGGACTTTCAGAAGAGGAAGTAGTGGAATGGAGTATTCAGATATGTGATGTGCTGGAATATCTTCATAGCAGAAGTCCCCAGATAATATACAGGGATATGAAACCATCTAATATAATGATAAGGGACAGTGATAATAAAGCTATACTGATAGATTTTGGTATAGCCAGAACCCTGCATACCACTGAAGATATATCCATTACCAAGACTGCCATAGGAACAGTTGGCTATATGTCTCCCGAACAGTACAGGGGAAAACCTGAGGCAAGAAGCGATATATATTCACTGGGAGCGACCATGTATCATTTACTTACCGGTGCCCCGCCTATTCCTTTTTCCATACCGCCTCTCAACAAATACAGACATGATATTTCAGACAGAGTAAATGCAGTTGTAATGACTTCTGTGAAGATTAAGACGGAAGAGAGATTTAAATCCGCTCTGGAAATGAAACAGGCCCTTATGGGTTTGATTAAAATAGATAAATCTTCTCAGTACCTGACACGAAAAATCAAAGTGTCTTCATCTCAAAGGCAGCAGGAAGATCCTTATACGGGAATGGATGCAAAAAAAATTATTTCCATGTCAAAAGGTTCAAAGGATAAAAAAATAGTTCCCCATTTAATTAATATTCTTGTATCTGACCCTCATGATGAAAACAGAAGGAATGCTGCCAGTGCCCTCGGAGATTTAGGTGATAATCATGCCATAGAACCTCTTATTATGTCTCTTTCTCAGGAAGACGAGTATGTGAGGGTAAACTCTGCCTGGGCTCTTGGGAAGCTCGGAGATTTAAGAGCTATAGAGCCATTGTTTCAGCTTTATGAAAGCACTCTGGCCAAAACGGTTAAAAATAGTCTTCAGAAGTCCCTGATAGATCTTGCCGGTAAGAGAAATGCCGGTGAAACTGCCAGATTTTTAGTCGGTCTTATTGAAGAAAATATTGATGGCTACAGGGAACTTCTCCCTGAAAATAAAGATTTATATTTTCCTTCTCTCAAGGAACTTTTCATAGAGTTTCTAAAAGAACCTGACAGACTCAAGGTAAGATTTCATCTCGGGTTACTTTACCTCTATACAGGAGCTTTCAATGATGCCATAATACATTTTGAAAAAGCTTATAAACTTGATAAAAATCAGATTGATGTCATAACATTTATCGGCAGAGTCTATGAAGATAAAGGAGAATTAAATAATGCCATTAAGACCTATGAAGATGCTTTAAAATCGTCTCCTTCTTCCAGTGTTTTACAGGATTTATTTATAAGTTCCTCCTATAAGATGGCCCGGGAATACGCTCAAAAAGAAATGTTATCCGAAGAAATAGATTATTACAATAAAATAATAACCATTCTGCCTGACCACCAGGAGACCCCTTTTATGCAGGGTAATCTGGCTTTAAAGCAAAAAAATGTGAAAAAATCCATTCAGTATTTTACCGAATATATAGAAAAAAATCCCCAGGGAAATTATGCAATCGAAGCATCCCAGTTACTGGAAACGTTACAGCCAAATAATTTATTAAAATTCCTGTCCAGGATAAAGGGACTGTGGGGACGTGACGCGTCACGATAACTACATTTTATCCAGATAATAAAGGAACCTCTTCTTGTCATGACAGAAACGAAAGGCGTCTTTAGGATCGATTTTTCCTTCTTCCATAAGGGTTTTAAGATTGAAGTCCAGTGTTTGCATTCCGTCTTTTGCTCCTGTTTCCATGGTGGCATACATAAGCTGCGATTTATCATCTCTGATCAGTGTACTTATTGCAGTTGTACCCATCATGATTTCTGCTGCAAGAATTCTGCCTGACCTGTCTACTCTGGGTACTAAAGTCTGTGAAATTATTCCCTGCATACAATCTGCCAGTAGAAATCTTATATTCAGGCGGTGATCTTCAGGAAAGAAATTTACGAATCTTCCTATTGTCTCCACTGCACTTCTTGTATGAAGTGTTGAAATAACCAGAGGCCCTGTTTCTGCTGCCTGTATGGTCATAGATGCAGTATCGAAATCTCTTATTTCTCCTATCAGTATAACATCAGGATCTTCTCTCAGGGAACTTTTTATGGCCTGATGATAGGAGTTTGAGTGTTCTCCCACCTGTCTCTGGCTTATGTGGGATTTTTTCGGCTCAAATACAAATTCTATGGGATCCTCAATTGTTATTATATTATAAGGGAATTCTTTATTTATATATTCTACTATTGCCGCTATTGTAGTAGTTTTACCATGTCCTGCTTTGCCTGTTACGAGAAGAAGTCCGCTGTGCCTTGTTCTTATTAATTCTTCAATAGACTGGGGCAATCCCAGTTCTTCTATCAAAGGTATTCTACTTGGTATTACTCTGAATACCAGGGCATCTCCCATGCTGCATCTGAATACATTTACCCTGAATCTGCCGGCTCCCGGTATATCTACACTGAAATCTATATCATCAAGGTTTTCAGAGAAGAATTTTGCTTTTTGAAAATCATCTGTTATATTGAATATAAGCTGCCTTACCTCTTCCTTATTTATTATGCCATATTCTTCCGCTCTGTAAAGTTTTCCGTGAAGTCTGAACATGGGGAAAGCACCTGTATAAAGATGTATATCAGAAGCTCTCTGTTCTGTTGCATAATTGAAAAATTCTATTATTTTTATTGATTCAATCATAAAAAATCCTCCTGTTTTCGTGACGCGTTACGGGTGATACGTATTTCATCTCAGGGCGTTTTATTAAACGCCCCGACTCACGACTCACGACTCACTGATCACCGGGATGCCTATTTGTTTCAGTAATTTTAAAGAATAATTTTTTAACTCTTCATTTTCATCTTCCGTAGTTTTTATCAGGCTGTTAATAGTTTTACTGTCTCCTATATTAATTAAAGCAGCCAGGGAAGCTTTACGGCAGAAAGGTGCATTCTCTTTATTATTCAGGATGTCCATTAAAGGCTTCACAGAGGAATTATCTTTTATATTACCGAGAGCAATTATTATTTCTCCTCTGATAAAATCATTTTTTATGTCAGACAGGGCTCTGATAAAATCCGGTACCACCTTTGCAGACTTAAGATTTCCAAGAATTTTCACCAGGCTTTTATTCAGCTCTTCATTTTCCTGATCTTTTTTTAACTCTTCCAGAAAAGGTTTGACTATTACTTCACCCATCCTGGGAAAACTTTCTATGAGCAATCTTTTTAGAGTAGCTTCTATATCTTTGTTTTTCAATACCTTAATCATAGAAGTAATAGATTCTTTTTTCTGTATTTTAATCAATGTATCTATACATGTACTTTTAACTTCTTCATTTGAATTGCTGTCAAAAAGTATCTCTTCTATATGAGGTATAGCTTTTTCTTCACGCAGTTTACCCAGTGCTACAAGTCCCGGTATTTTAAGCAGTTCTTTTCTCAATGATTTTATTATATCTTCAGATGCAGAATAATCCCCCAGGTTTCCGAGAGATTCTATGACCAGAGCTTTCAGAGGAGTAGAGCTATCTTCTGCGCGAAATATTTTTAATAAATGTTCCACTCCTTTAGGATTTCCTAGGGTTCCAATAGATGCTATAACTTCTCTCTGAATTTTTTTATTTTCCAGTGCTTTAATCAGTTCATCTACAACACTTTTATCACCGATTTTCCCCAGTGAATCTGCAGCAGCTCCCTGAAGCTGCGGAAGATAGCCTTCATCGTTCAATATTTTTATAAGATGTGGTACTGCTCTGACATCACGGATTTTGCCCAGTGCTACTGCTGCATTATAACCTCTCTGCCACCCGCTTAATTCTCTGGCATCATCCAGGACACTTATAAGAGCTTCCGTTGCCTTCTGGCTTCCTATTTCTCCCAGGGCTTTTGCCGCCAGTTCCCGGAGTTTCCCTTTCCCTTCCAACATGATTTTTGTTAATATGTCTATCGCTATTTCTGCATGTACTTCTCCAAGAACCTTTACCGATGTTTCTCTTAATTCTTCAGAACTTTTCGGATCTTCCAGGATTTTTATAAGAGGTGGGGCGACTCCTTTGCCCATTTTTTTCAATATATCTCCTGTAAGTATTCTTACCCTTTTATCTTTATCCAGAAGAGCTTTGTTTATTAAAAATGGTACAGCTCTTTCGTCTCCTATTTTACATAAAGACTGAGCCGCACTGATCCTTACATCTGGCTCTATATCGGACAGGCATGATATTAACACCTCTACTGCTTTTTTATCACCGAGATCTCCCAGTATTTTAGCTATTTCACCTTTAGTTTTTCTTTTTCTGCCTTTAAGCTCTTTTATCAGTTCATCTACAGTGAGAGAGCCAAGTCTCTTAAGGCCTTCTATGGCATTACGAACTACGTCTCTCCTTGGATCTTCAAGTGCTCTGATCAGAGGATTTACAGCGGCATTTTTAAGTTCCAGACATGCTTCCAGATTTCCTTTGGCCAGAAAATAAGAAGCTTTTTCAGAGGTATGAAATGTATTAATATCCATTTTATCAAGTATAGCCAGCACATAGTCTCTCAGAGTATCATCCATCACTGAAAGGGTGTTTATAAGATCCGGAAGAGCCGGTATGCCTATTCTTAAAAGAGTTGTTTCCGCTTTTTCTTTTAAATTATCGTCTCCTTTGTTTAAAGCTTTTATCAGATAAATTACTGCAGGAGCCCCGATTTTAGCACATTCTGCAAAATTACCTTTTGCCAGATGATAAACTGCCTGATTGCTTTTTGTGAGGTTATGTAATTCCATGTGATCAAGGGTACCGGCTACTCTTCTCTTTTTCTCGTTATCCAGTTCATCTTCTTCCAGCAGTTTTATCAGGATTTTCATCGAGTTATAACCCAGTTCAACAAGGCCTGTTTCCGCTCCTTTTTGAACCTCTTCATTGGCATCTTCCGTAAGTACCCTTATAAGCGGTTCTATAGCCTTTTTGTCTTTTATCTTTCCCAGAGCTATAGCAGCATTTTTCCTGATCTTAAAATCCTTGTTTCTCAGAGCAGAAATAAGATAATTACATGCCTCAGGGCCTACTTCAACAAGCTGATCTATTAGTTTTTCAGGATTGTGGGTATTCAGCTTTTGAATTATACCCTTGACTTTTCTTTCCTGAAATATTTTCTGTATCTCGTCTGCCACAGAATTACCTCCCTATAATTTCTTTCTGTTAAATTTACTGCCCTGTTTATGTGATATATCAACACCGAGATTGGAAAGAGATTTCACAACTTCTTTTTTGACTTTTTCATCTTTAATTTCTTCCAGACTGGCATAGAGTATTGCCTGGATTTCTTCTCCTCCAATGCCTTCCAGAGCTTTCACTGCTGCTATCCTTATATCTGTAGAACATTCTATCTCGCCTACCATGATAAGATAAAGGGCTTCTGCAGATTCCGGACATGCCATAAGTCCAAGGGCTTCAATACAGCTCATTGCACAGCCTTTATCCTGGATGTTATCTACCAGTGTAGTCACAGCTCTCTCGTCTCCTATCTTCCCCAGTGCCTGGGCTGTAATATTTTTAACCTTACCCATGAGATACTGGCCTTCATGCATGATATCCAGAAGAGGTTCTACAGCTCTTCTGTCCCCTATTTCTCCAAGGGCAGTAATAGCATTCTCCACAACCTGTCTGCCTCCGGATTTATCTTTAATAACATCAATTAAAGGTTCTACTGCTTCTTTACATTTTATTTTTCCGAGAGAAGATGCAATAGTTGCTTTAATAGAAGCTTTTTCTTTAACAAACATATCTATAAGTGTTGCCGCAGACAGTTCATCACCTATATCTCCCAGTACCTTTACAAGAGCATCTTTCGTTTTTTCTTCTTTTGCTTCACTCAGTTCTTTCAGTATATTCGCTGAAGCTACAGGCCCTATATCTGTAAGTGCCTCTGTTGCAGCATGTCTTATAGCGTTATTATTATCTTTAAGATAACTTATAAGGACACCTGTAGATTTTACATCTCCTATTTTCCCCAGAGCTTTTATTATTTCCTGGATTGTTTCAACATCCTGATCCTCTGCTTTTTCTAATATATTTATCATAAGACTTACCGCAGGTTTACCTATTTCTATACATTTTTTGTAATTTTTCTTTGCCAGATTATACTGTGCTTCAGTATATTTATCATCAGGCACCCAGCAGAGTTCATCAAGGGCTTTTACAACTGCTTTTCTTACCCAGGCATTGCTGTCTTCCAGCATTTTGCCGAGAGATGGAATGGCTTTTCTGTCACCTATTAAGCCAAGAGCTTCCACTGTTCTTTCCCTTACATATTTATCCTGATCATAAAGGAGTCCTATTAATTGGGGTACTGCTTTCGGATCTCCCAGTTTACCGAGAGCTATGACAATAGATCTCTTTCTGTCCGAATCTTCCTTATGTTCTTCAAGAGACTGTAACAGAGGCTCTACTGTTGCTCCTCCTATATCCACACATTCATGATATTCGTCTCTGGCTATAAAATAGTGAATTTTTTTATCTTTTGGTATATCACCGATATCCATTCTGTTGAGCACTTTTAAAGCTTCAGACAGAAAACCTCTGTTTCCGTCTTTCATTGCATCAAGAAGTCTTTCGGCTACAAGCTCTTTACCTATAGCAAGGAGGGATTCTACGGCTTTGTCTCTTAAAAGAACATCGCTGTCTTTAAGTATATTTATTAAAAGGCCTGCAGATTTTTCATTTTTTATTTTACCAAGAACTACAACCAGATTTTTTTTCCCTCCGGGACGCAGATTGTCAAAATTTTCCAGCAATTCATCCATTATCTGGTCTTTTATTTCCAGAAGACCAAGAGCAGATTTCCTCTGTACATCAAGGCTATTGCTCTCGAGACCTTTGAGCAGATTCTTGAATTTCTTATCCAGTAACCAGTCTTTTATCCCCATAAACTTATCCCCCTTAATAAATTTTCATATATTTGTGACGCATTCTATACAGTGTATTTCATAACTTATTACGATTTAATTATAGTGAATAGTGAAAAGTGAATAGTAGTTAATGTCTTATTCTATTCACTACTCACTATTCACTATTCACTCCTTAATTATTGTTATGAAACTAACTATACATTTAGATTATAAAATTCTCTTGAATATAATGAAAATTCTATAAGTTATTTTTAAATTCCTGCTAATTTTTTGTGAAAGGTAAGATGTGGAAAAAGAACATATTGCAATCATTTCACCTTTCCTTATTTTTATTGAAGGAAAAAAATATATTTTGAAGAAGATTAGTTACTGTGATGAGCATAAATAATATATCTTGTTTCGTGACGCGTAACGCGTAACGCGTGACGGGAGGAAGACCTGTATGGCCTGCTTATGCTCATGTCAGTAAGGTAACAGGTATAAATTACTAATAATTTTATGTCGTAATGCTTCAGGAGTAAAGGATAAGATTTATACGCATTACGCATTACGCATTACGATTTTATAAAAAAGAGAGGTTTATTGTTATGGATGAAAAGAAAAAAGATAATATAATTGAGATCCCTCATGGTGAAGTTACGGAAATTCCGATATTTTATACAAATGATTTACATGGAGAACTGGAAAAGTTCGGCTCTATTGCCACTATAGTAAGAAAAAAACAAAAAGAAGGGGAGAAGTTTTTGTTGTTTGATGCGGGAGATTTTGCATCAGGAACACAGGTTGTCAATACCCATAAAGGTAAACCTATGGTAGAGATCTTCAATATATCTCCTTATGATGCCATAGGTCTCGGTGAAGGTGAACTTATGTTTGATGCAGAAGGATTAACACGTATACTTGAAGAACTGAAACCTCCCGTAGTGTGCGCCAATTTATATGTGAAAAATGAAGCACGTCTGTTCCCCGGTCTGAAGCCGTTTATAATAAAAGATTTTGCCGGTATAAAATTTGCCGTAACATCTCTTATTAACAGCAGGGCAATTAATCTTGCCAGGGAAAAAACTAACAGTCCTTTACCGGGTCTGGATAAAATAGAGATCCGCCCTCACAGTGAAGTTATTAAGGAAATTTTAGAAGAAGTAAAAAAAGAAGGAGCACAGAAAATTATTCTTCTTTCTCATCTCGGCATTGACAGTGATTCTTCTCTGGCAGCAGCTTTCCCCGAGATTGACGTAATAGTAAGCGGGCACAGCCATAGCCAGTTACTTCAACCTGTAATGGTAAAAAATACTTTTATAGTATCTTCCGGAAGCGGAGCAAATTATCTCGGTTCACTTACATTAAACATAGCAGATGTCATATCTTTGAAGATTTCTAAATAGTGAGAAGTGAAAAGTGAAAAGTGAGTAGTGAAAAGTGAAAGGGATACTTACGCGTCACGATTATCACGCATCACGCATCACGAACCACCCGTCACGCATTACGCGTTACGCGTTACCCTTTATAAGGAGTAGCGGTCATGTACGACAGCAGTGTAAATTTTCTTTACAGACCAAAAAAAGATCTGAAATTAACTTATAGAATAACCTATAAAATGACAGGTGAAAAAAAAGGACAGATTGTTCTGGATTCATCACTTGATATAATGACTTCCTGCACTGTAATTGATATAAATCAGTCAGGTCATGTGTCTGTTAGATTTTCCCTGGAAGAAGGAACCTTTATAAGTAATAATGTTAAAAAGACTTTCCCCTATAAAGGTAAAAGTAATTTTATTACTGTAAATCATCATGGCAGTGTTATTAAAAGGGAAGATAATATTCCTTACGGTATTATTGAGTTTTTTAATTTTTCCTTACCTGGGGAAGAAATAAAAACCGGTTTCCCATGGGAAAGTACCTGTTATAATGTTTTTCCAAATATAAAGAGTCCTGTTGAAATAAGGGGCTCTTTTCGCCTTGTCAGATTTGAAGGGTTCAAGGGCTATGACTGTGCCCATATTTCTCTGTCTATGCAACCAAGATTTATTATGCTTACAGAGAATGTGCGTCAGACTCTGTCCGGTAAAGGATATATACTTTTCGATCCTGATTATTCTATTTTTACCTTTATCTCTATCGATTCTATGTCTGATACAGGGCTGCCGGGACTTATATTCCGCTCATCTTTTATTCAGGAAATAAGCCCTTCCGTAAAACAGGAAAGGCCGGTTCCCGCAGATTGTTCTCCTTCTGAGGAATATTTTACAAGATATTAGTGAGTGGTGAAAAGTGATTAATGTCCTGTTCTTTCCACTTTTCACTTTTCACTTTTCACTCTAATTAAATTTTAATAAGTTATGAAATACACTATAATTTTAAGAAGGTATTAAATAAATTTAGTAGAATAAATTTGTTCCATAAAATAAAGTAAACAAATAATTTCAGGAGGTAAATTTTATGAGTTTAAAAGGTAAAGATTTACTCTGTACACAGGACTGGTCAAGGGAAGAATTGTTACAGATTCTGGAACTTGCCGAGGATATGCAGAAAGAACGTTTCACCGGTAAATACAGTGAAGTGCTTAAAAACAGGACATTTTTTATGTTTTTCTATAACCCGTCTGTAAGAACCAGACAGTCCTTCGAATGTGCCGCCACAGAACTGGGCGGCCATGCCCAGTATCTTGTTCCCGGAGACATGAGACTGAAAACAGCCAAATCTGCAGGCGAGACTGTAGAAGATGCAGCAAAAGTTATGAGCAGATATGCATGTGGTATTGGTATCAGAATTCTGGAAGATAAAGTGTCATTTTACGGTCAGGGACATGCATTACTTGAGGAATATGCAAAATGGGCAGAGATTCCTATTGTAAGTATGGCTCATGATAAATTCCATCCCTGCCAGGGACTTGCAGATGTTATGGGTATGAGAAAACATATAGGTAAAAATCTCAAAGGTAAAAAACTTCTCCAGGTATGGGGACATGGTGCTCTTGCGAGATCATGGTGTTCTGTTCAGGAAAGTATTCTTATTTCTTCCCATATGGGTATGGATGTCACTCTTGCATATCCGAAAGGTTTCGACCTTGATCCTGCCGTTGTAGAGGCAACAAAGAAAAATTGCGAAGAAGCAGGAGCAAAATTTGAAATATGTAATGATCCCTATGAATGTTATGACGGAGCAGATATAGTTTATTCCCGTCACTGGATGAGCCCCAATGCCTATCAGAACGGTGAATTCTTAAAACCGAAAGAAATAGAACTTGCTCTTAAATATCCCGAGTGGATATGTGATACTGAGAAGATGAAACGCAGTAATAACGCTCTCTTTACTCACCCCATGCCGATTGACAGAGGCCATGAAGTGACAGATGAAGTTGCCAGCGGAAACAGATCGATTATTTATGATGTAGCAGAAAATAGATTGCATGTACAGAAAGCCATAATGGCATTAACTATGTAAATATTGTAGGGACAGAACATTGTTCTGTCCCTGCGTACAGATGATTTCTTAATAACGAAAGGAGATTTATTTTAGAATGGGAAAAGTTGCAGTTGTTGCAGTCGGAGGAAATTCACTTATAAAAGATGCAAAACATCAGAGTGTTGAGGATCAATATAATGCTGTATGTGAAACATCCAGTCACATAGCAAATATGATAGAACTTGGTTATGATGTTGTTATCACTCATGGAAACGGTCCGCAGGTAGGTTTTATCCTCCTTCGTTCTGATAAAGCCATAGATGCACTTCATCCTGTACCGCTTGATTCCTGCGGCGCAGATACACAGGGAGCTATTGGCTATCAATTCCAGATGGCTCTTACAAACGAATTCAAAAAAAGAGACATAAATAAAAAATCCGCTACAGTAGTCACGCAGGTAGTAGTAGATAAAGATGATCCGTCTTTCAAAAATCCTTCCAAACCTATAGGCAGTTTTTACTCCAAAGAGATTGCCATGGAAAGAAAAGAAAAAGAAGGATGGGATATAGTAGAAGATGCAGGCCGCGGATGGCGCAGAGTAGTTGCATCACCTATACCTGTAGAGATCATAGAACAGGATGCTATTGAAACCCTTATTAAAGCAGGATTTGTAGTAATAGGCGTCGGAGGCGGAGGTATCCCTGTCATAAGAGATGAAAATGGTAATCTGAAAGGTACGGCGGCAGTAATAGATAAAGATCATGCTTCCGCATTGCTTGCAAGTAATATTAAAGCAGATATATTTATGATATCCACTGCTGTAGAGAAAGCATGTCTGAATTTCGGAAAACCTGACCAAAAAGACATAGATCATGCCACACTGGAAGATATTAAGAAGTATATACAGGAAGGGCATTTTAAGCCGGGCAGTATGCTTCCGAAGATGAAAGCAGTAGTTTCTTTCCTTGAAAAGGGAGGAGAAAAAGCTATTATTACATGTCCTGAAAAGATAAAAGATGCTATTCTTGGAAAAACAGGCACTCATATAACCAGGTGAGTAGTGAGTAGTGAGTAGTGAAAAGTGAAGGGTGAAAAGTGAAGAGTGAAGGGTGAAAGGTGAAAAGTAGGGGCGAACCGTGTTCGCCCGGTACCGGTGAAAAGACACATCACCCGTCACCCATCACGCGTCACGATTACCGAATACCTTCTCATTACTCACCGCCGGCAATTGAAAGGATTATTGTTTTATGAAAAAAATAAAAGGTTTTAAATGTTTTTCCTGTTCTCAGGAATATAATGTATCTGAAGTAACCTATCTGTGCAGGAAATGTTCCGGTAATCTTGAGGTTATATATGACTATAATTATATAAAAAAGGATTTTGATAGAAAGAGTCTTTCTTCCTGTGATGATTACTCTATCTGGCGTTATTTCCCGTTACTGCCTTTTTCCGATATGAAATATATTCCTCCTCTCCATATAGGCTGGACACCTCTTTATAAAATGGATAGCCTTGCATCAGAGCTTGGAATCTCTGAACTCTATCTTAAAGATGACAGCCGTAATCCCAGTGCATCTCTTAAAGACAGGGCAGGCGCAATCGCTCTTGTGACGGCAAGAGAAAAAGGTGCCACTATTATCACGGGTGCTTCTACCGGGAATGCCGGTTCTTCAATGGCATGTCTCTGTGCAAGTGCTTCTATGCCGGCAGTCATATTCGTTCCAGAGAAAGCTCCAAAGGCGAAAATAGCACAGCTTGTTCTTTTTGGCGCCAGAGTGATAATGGTCAGAGGAACTTATGATCAGGCTTTTGATCTCTGTATGGAAGTATCTGGAGAATATGGATGGTATAACAGAAATACCGGTTATAATCCTTTTACCCGTGAAGGTAAAAAAACCTGCACTTTAGAGATATGTGAACAATTAAAATGGAAAGTGCCGGATAAAATATTTGTTTCCGTAGGTGATGGCAATATTATAAGCGGTCTATGGAAAGGATTAAAGGATCTCTATGAACTTGGTTTTATAGACAGTCTTCCGCAGATGATTGCAGTTCAATCAACATTGAGTTCTTCTGTTGCACAGTCTTTTGAGAAAAATAAAGACAGCGACAGAATAGACATAGTACCTGTAAGTGCTACCACTGTTGCCGACAGTATATCTGTCGATCTCCCAAGAGATGGTGTCGCTGCCGTGAAAGCGATAAAAGAATCACATGGAACTGCTGTGACTGTTTCGGATGAAGAAATCCTTGATACTATAAAATATATGGCTCAAAAAACAGGTATATTCGGAGAACCTGCAGGTGTTACAGGATTTGCAGGATTGAGAAAACTTGTGAGAGAAGGCATGGTTTCTTCTCATGAAAAAATTGTATGTGTAATTACAGGCAGCGGTCTTAAAGATATAGACTCTGCCATGAAAGTAGCAGGAAAACCTCTGCTTATAGAACCTGATCTTGAAGCTTTTAAAGAGGTGAATAAATAATAGTGAGTAGTGAATAGTGAGTAGTGAATAGTTGTTCACTTTTCACTTTTCACTTTTCACTAAAGAATATGTCTTTATTTCGCGATCCTTTACCTGAGGGAAGTCCCGGACATGATAATAAATCTCTTACCATTCTTCCTGAAGGTACAGTATTAAAGAGAAAATATAAAGTTTCTTTTCATACGACAGGAGGCATGGGGATCATTTACACTGCTGCACTCCCTGACGGGAGATATATTATAAAAGAAGTGGATGGTACTCAATCGAAGCTTGTAATTGCTCTTAATCAGGAAAAAAGCACCCTTGAAAGACTTGACCATGAAGGCATTGTTAAGATATATGATTTTTTTGAGGAAGAAGGCTATTATTATCTTGTACTGGAATATGTAGACGGAAAGACCATTACCGAATTGTTACCTTCTTCTCATGATGTTTATCTTCCCGAGAGTACTGTTACAGGATGGGCTGTTCAGATCTGCAATATACTGGATTATCTCCATAACCTTAAACCTCCTCTTATTTATCGTGATCTGAAACCTGATAATATAATGGTCGAAAATAATACAGGTAATATAAAGATAATTGACTTCGGTGTGGCCAGATTTTTTAAAGAAGGCAAAACTACTGATTGTGATTTTGGTTCTGTTGTTACAGCTTCCCCAGAACATTACGGAGGAGGAAAAACAGATGCCCGTTCTGATATTTATACACTCGGAGCAACTATGCATGCTGTGCTTACCAATGGTAAGGGGCAGTGTGAGGAACTGTTTATTTTTCATCCCCTTCGTTCTATCAATAACGATGTTTCTCCTGCCCTTGAGAAGGTTATAAATAAATCTCTTGCTCTGGAACCGGAAGAACGTTATCAGACAGTTAAAGAATTCAGAGATGCCCTTCTGCAGACACAGCCTGCTCTTTCCGGTTTCAGACCGGCACCGATAGAAACTCCGCAGGATTTTAAAAAGAAAAAGGAACAGATAATAACAGAAAGACTTGGTAAAAAGGAAACAGAAGAAGATAAGAAAAAAGTAGGTCTTATATTTACAATATCGGTACTGCTGGTTGCTATAGCTATTATTATAGGTTTTATTTGTTTTATCGTATATCCCCGTTATCAGAAAACTGTTCCTACTTCTACTCCCGGTTCTACATCTATAAATTATGTTCATCTTCCTGTATACGGGCCAATAATGGATAATCTCTATGTGTAAATGGTTATATTTCTGTATAATTAATTATGGATTTATATGAGAATCGTAACGCGTTACCCGTCACCCGTTATGGGATGCACGGATTCTTGTTCTTCCCTGTGACTGAACCGGTCACAGTCGTTGTTATAAAATATAATATTGAGAGGAGATGGGATAAAATTGAAGAGCCATAAAAGTGTTAAGGCAGACATTGAGGTAAAACCAACAATAATAAAAAGCGGAAGATTGAGTAAAGAAGAAAAATATATAGTAGAACAGGAAGAAAAACTCATGAAAGAACATGTCATGAGGGTTCAGAAACAGAAAGAAGAAGAAACTACAAGAAGACTGGAAGAAGAAAAAAAGAAATTAAAAGAACTTCATTATATGAGATGTCCTAAATGTGGTATGGAACTTGAAGAAGTAATCTTTATGGATATGCCTGTAGATATATGTAACGAATGTAATGGCATATGGCTTGATAAAGGAGAAATCGAAGCCATGCTTGCCAAAGAATCAGGTTTCCTGGGTAATCTCTGTGCTAAAATAGGGTTGAAAAAGGTAAAATCTCCTGTGAAGAAAAGTGAGTCGTGAAAAGTGAGTCGTGAAAAGTGAGTCGTGAGTTGCAGTGACGAACTGTGCTCGCCCGGTACCGGCGAAAACACGCATCACGCATTATGAACCACCCGTCACGCGTCACCCGTCACGCGTCACGATTATAACACATCACGCAAGCTCTTCCCATTTTTCATATAGAGATGATAAATCTTTTTTTATGTTTGAGTATTCGTCTATCAGATGTTTTTTGGAGGGGTCCTGATAGAATCCCTCTTCTGCCATGAATAATTCTATTTCTTTTATCCTTTTTTCTTTTTTCTCTATTTCTTCTTCAATAGCTTTAACCGGGTCTTTTTCAAAGATTTCTTTTATTTTTTTCTCTTTTCTCTCTTTCTTCCTGTGTGGTTTTTCTTCCCCTCTGGCAGGTTTTTCTTGTATCTCTTTTTTCTTTTTATCTATATAATAGGTGTAATCACCGTTATATATACGCAGTTCTTCATTTTCAATCTCAAATATTTTTGTAGCCAGCCTGTCTATAAAATATCTGTCATGGGATATAAATAATAAGGTTCCGTTATATTCTTCAAGGGCATTTTCCAGAACTTCCATAGAAGATATATCCAGATGATTTGTAGGTTCATCCATTAATAAGAGATTTGATGGCTTTACTATTATTTTGGCAAGGGCTACTCTGCTTTTTTCTCCTCCGCTCAGATCTCCGATTTTTTTAAATACATCTTCATTACGGAAAAGAAAACATCCCAGAATGGTTCTCAGTGCCTGATCTGTAATAGAAAGAGATGCAGTATCTCGTAATTCTTCCATGACAGTTTTTTCAGTATTTAAATTTTCTGCCTGATGCTGTGCGAAATATGCGGGAATTACATTATAACCTGTTTCATATTTACCTCTGTCAGACGGAAGGATACCTGCTATTATCTTTATCAGTGTCGATTTTCCGGAACCGTTTTTCCCTGTTATGGCTATTTTATCTCCTCTTTCTATAAGGAATTCTATGTTTTTAATGATAGATTTACCATCATAGGATTTTGCAAGATTTTTAGCAGTTATTACTTCACGTCCGCTCTGTTTTTCAAAGAGAAAGGAAAATTTTATCTTTCTTTCATCTGTTTCAGGGAGGGAAGCCCTGTCAAGTTTTTCAAGCATTTTTTCCCTGCTTTTAACCTGTCTTGCCTTTGTTGCTTTATATCTGAATCTCTCTATAAATCTCTGTGATTTTTCAAGATATTTCTGCTGATCTTCATACTTTTCTTCCAGAAGTTCTCTCCTGTGTTCCTTTTCCATAGTATAAAAGGAATAATTACCCGGGTATAAATAAATTTTACCTCTCTCCAGTTCAACAGTTCTTTCTGTAAGTTTATCCAGTAGATATCTGTCATGAGACACTATGATAAAGGAGCCGTTATAATTGACAAGAAACTCTTCGAGCCATTCTATTGCCTCAAGATCAAGATGATTTGTAGGTTCATCCAGAAGCAGCATGTCGGGGTTTTTTAATAATATCTTCGCAAGTTCAATCCTTGCCTGCCATCCTCCGCTGAAACAGGATGTAACCTTTGTAAGATCTTCATGTTTAAAACCGAGACCATAAAGAACTTTTCCTATTTTTGCTTCTATTGTGGATACTTCAAGACTATCGAGTTTACTCTGAGCTTCCGAATATTTTTTCAGAATGTCATCTATATTTTTTCCATGTTCCATTTTAGCTTCAAGCTCTCTCATGGTCTGTTCTATTTCGAATACGTCTCTGAAAAGAGACAGCATTTCATCATAGAGAGTATTACCTGTATTGCACTGCCTTTCCTGTGGCAGATAGGCAATCTCAGTATGAGGGGCAATAATGATATCTCCTTTATCCGGAGGTATTAGGCCTGATATTATTTTCATAAGAGTAGATTTTCCTGTGCCGTTATTACCTATGAGTCCTACCTTTTCTCCGGGCCCTATATGAAGGGAAATACCCTTGAGTATTTCCTGATGTTCGAATGTTTTACATATATTATTTAAATGCAACATAATTGATATGATCGTGACGCGTAACGCGTGACGCGTGACGCGTTACAGGTTCAACAAAAACTTCGCTCCTTCCAGTACTTTATCTACAGACATTTCTCTTTTACAATCAAAATTCCCTTTACATTTGTTTTTACTTTCACATGTCTGACAATCATCGGGAGTGCCTGATTCTACTATGACATGAGGAACTTTGTAAGGCCCCCACAGTCTTGCATGGGCGCTTTTAGGCCCGAAGAGGGCAACAGAGGGAATACCCAGTGCTGCTGACATATGGAGAGGCCCTGTATCATGGGTGATTACCAGATCCGATTTTGATATGAGAGCACATAATTCTCCCGTATCTGTTCTTCCTACCCAGTCAAAAACTGCGGGCTTAAAAGTGTCTATTAATATTCTGATCATGTCATATTCCTTTTTTATACCTGTAATTATCAGACAGGCTTTTAAATCTTCTATAAGTATTTTACCGAGTTTTAAATAAAATTCAACAGGAAAATGCCTGAGAGGAGGCATAAATCCCGGATGTATGATTATTAACGGTTTTACCCCGTAAGATCCTTCCTTTTTCATTTCTTTTATTATTTTTTCTTCTCCTGACGAAGGAAAATAAAGTTCCAGCTTTTTTTCCGTGTCTGTATTATATCCCAGAACACGCCAGTATTCCAGTAAATATTCTACCCTGTGGCTTCTGTCTGTCCAGCCGTTCAAATCGCTTTTAAATCTGTAATTCAGGAGATAATCATGGAGAAAACCTGTCCGGGGACCGACACGAACTTTTATATCAGAAAGACAGGAAGCAATAACATCTTCCGTACGGCTGCATATATGAATTGATAAGTCAAAATTACCTTTTTTCAGCATGTTCCATATATGTAATATCCTGTTTACAGTTCCTTTTTTTTCATCTAAAAGAACTTTATCTATACATGGATTCCCCTGAAGTATTTTACTTCCGTAAGGAGTTGTCAATACTGCAAGATAAGAGTCAGGGCATGATGTTTTTATAGCTCTGAAAAGAGGTGTTGCCAGTATTAAATCTCCGACTCCCATTCCTTTTGAGATGGCTATAACTATTCTTCTGGGTTTAAATTTTTCAGGTAATGGTTTCATAATATCGTGACGCGTGACGCGTGACGCGTGACGCGTGGTTCGTAATGCGTGATGCGTGATGCGTGATGCGTAGTTTCACCCGGTACCGGGCGAACACAGTTCGTCCCTGCGACTCAATTTTTACTTTTCACTTTTTACCACTCGCTTTTCACTTTTCACCACTCATTTTTCACTTTTCACTTTTCCCCACTCACTTTTCACTTTTCACTTCTCACTTTTCACTACTCACTTTTCACTTTTCACTACTCACTTTTCACTTTTCCCCACTCACTTTTCACTACTCACTTTTCACTTTTCACTTCTCACTTTTCACCACTCACTTTTCACTTTTCACTTCTCACTTTTCACCACTCACTTTTCACTTCTCACTACTCACTCTTCACTCTTCACGACTCACGACTCACTTCTTATGGTATACAAAATTCTCCATCATATCTCTGTACATTCCGAGTATTTCTCTGTCACTTATTTTCTGTTCTTCTTTTTCTTTCATTCTCCTTTTCCAGGCTTCAGGAAATTTTTCACAGGCTTTTAAAAAAGAGGTGAGAAAAAAGAATTTTCCCTGAAAAAAAGCTTCAATAATTTTTACGGGAAGAAAAAGAATATGCTCGGCCACAAGAAAAGGATCCAGAATATTTTTCCATAGAAAGAGAAAACGATTTCTTTCATGGATAATATCTACGTCTCTTTCAGAATAAATACGGGAAATAGTTCCCCTGTGAAGGTGATATACACAGCTTTCCGGTTCGTAAAGCACCTTCCACCCTCTCTTCCATGCCCTGTAACACAGGTCGAAATCTTCCCAGTAAAAAGGGCTGTACAGGTCATCAAAGCCATGTAACTCTACAAATTTATTCTTCTTAAAAATGATTGCTGCTCCGCAGGCAAATGGTATGGCACATACAGGAGGATTTTCAATAATCATGTCCTGTTTGATACCTGAATGATAAAAAAGACCGAAACTGTAAAAGCTTTTATGAAGGCTTTCGTTAATATAATGTTCATTATCTTTACTTTTAAGTATTTTAGGACTTACTGCAAAAACTGTATCATCTTCAAGAATTTTCATCAGAGGATCTAAAAAGCCGGGAGAAACCCTTACATCTGTATTCAGGCACATAACATTATCGTATCGTGCTTCATAGACTCCTCTGTTACAGTTTTCAGAAAAACCGAGAATTCTGTCTGACATAAGAATTTTTATGTCAGGGAATTTATCTCTCAACATAGATACGCTGGAGTCTGTACTGAAATCATCTGTTACAATAATTTCTTTAGATTCTATATGTTTTAGCTCTGAAAGCAGAAAAGGGAGATTTTCTTTTAAGAGAAGTTCTCCGTTCCTGTTTGGTATTATAAAGCTTATCATTTGAAACGTGACGCGTGAAACGTGACGCGTGACGCGTGACGCGTAACGCGTTGTTGCCCCGGATGTCTCTGTTGAAATTTTATTTCTATTCAATTCTATGGTCTATAGCGTAATCCTTTTGATTAACTGATCTGAAAATTTTTTATTGACAACACCAATCACCTGCCCTATACTTTAATTTTAGATATTTCATTCCGTTACGCATCACGCATCACGCATTACGCATCACGAACCACGCGTCACGCGTTACGCGTCACGCGTCACGAAAAAGAGAGGAACTTTTATGGAAAATAAACTTCAGAAACTCAGAGATGCTATTGAACTAAAAAGTGTAAAATCCTTACCTGTAATACCGCAGATTACCTATACAACACATCAGCTTACAGGTATTACTATGTTAGAAGCCCTGGAAGATCCTGAAAAAATGGCCAAAGCACTTATTGCAGGCTTTGAAGAAATAGGTTATGACGGTATATACAGCGGCTGGGAATCGTCATTTAATATCATGGCAGAGGCTATGGGATGTAAGATGAAATATCCGGAAGATGATGTGCCCAGTGTGGCCGAAGGTATTGTGAAAAAAGAAGAAGATCTTGAAAATGTGAACATTCCTGATCCTTATACAAGTAAAAGACTTTTGCTTCATCTGGAGACTCTGAAACTTATAAGAAGGCATGTCGGGCCTGACGTGCCTGTGTTGAATTATATCCCGGGGCCTCTTACACTGGCAGGACTTTTAATGGGTACAGACAGACTTATGATGAATATAATGAAAAAACCGGATCTTGTGCACAGGACATGTGAGATTACTCTGAAGGCGGCTAAAGCCTATGCAAAAGCAAAGATCGACTGCGGAGGAGATGTAATGGTAGTGGCAGACCCGACTGCTTCATGCAGTCTCATCTCTCCTAAAATGTTTGATACATTTGCCTTTCCTTATTTGAAGGATATATTTTCTTTTATATCGGAACATGACTCTGTACCATCTCTTCATATATGCGGCAATACTGCTCCTATACTGGAAAGACTTGCAGATACAGGGGCAAAAATAATAGAAATCGATCATGTGGTAAACCTTAAAGATGCAAAAACCAGGATTGGCAACAGAGTATGTATTCAGGGAAATGTAGACCCGAGTAAAGTCATGCTTTTAGGCACCCCTGATGAAGTATATGAAATCTCCGTAAAATGTATTGAAGACGGAGGATCAGGAGGAGGATTTATATTAAGTACAGGCTGTGAAGTGCCTTTGAAGGCACCGATAGATAATGTAAAGGCTATGGTGAGAGCAGGATGTGAAAAGTGAAAAGTGAAAAGTGAATGGTGAAAAGTGAATATATGTGATTGATAAAATAACTGGTCACTGAAAAAGAAAGGAGTAAAAAAACAATGGGAGACGTGTTAAACCTGATGGCAGAAGCAGTGGTTTCTCTGGAAGAAGAAGAGGTTAAAAAACTTATGGAAAAAGCTCTGGAGGAACAGGTAAAAGCCGGGCAGATCTTATCTGAAGGGCTTACGAAAGGCCTGAGAAAGCTTGGCGAAAAGTTTTCTTCAGGGGAACTCTTTATTCCTCATATGATGATAGGAGCGGAAATAGTTCAGAACTGTGTGAAAATCCTTGAGCCCCATCTCTTAAAATCAGGTGAGAAATCAAAGAAGATACCTGTAGTTATAGGAACGGTAGAAGGAGATCTTCATGATCTGGGAAAAAATCTTGTCGTAACAATGCTGCAGGCTTCGGGATTTCCTGTAATTGATCTCGGCAGAGATGTGCCTGAAATGGAATTTGTTAAGAAAGTCAGAGAAGTAAAACCATGTATTCTCTGTATGTCTGCCCTTATGACCACTACTATGATAAGGCAGAGAGAGGTAATAGACAGATTAAAACAAGAAGGCATTAAATCGGAAGTAAAAGTTCTTATAGGAGGAGCGCCGATTTCTTCCGAATGGGCAAGAGACATAGGAGCAGATTCTTATGGAGAAGACGCCATGGAAGCTGTGTCAGAAGCAGAAAAACTGGCTGTTTAAACAGAACCTTTGCAGATTATAATTTGAAAGGTGATTCGAAAAATTGATTAAATTGAGAAAGATATTTATCTATCACAGAGAAAGCTGGCTCAAAAGTGTGATAGACTATATAAAAAGAATTCCCGGTCTTTAAGAGAAATTTCTGAGCATACGCATGTAATAAAAGTCTTCCTCCCGTCACACGTTACGCGTTACGCGTCACGAGAGCAGATATTTATTTATGCTCACCACAGTAATATATATGAGATGAAGTATAATTAAAAAAATATAAGAAAATTCAGTTTTTCTAAATACCTTCTATGTAAAAATATAATTTTTGCGTCACGCGTCACGCGTCACGATAATTAAAAGGAGAATTTATTATGAGACCGGTATATTCTATTTTAACAGAAGACGATATAAAGAAAATAGTTAAATCAGCATTTGAATTACTTGAAACAAAGGGTGTTGTAGTTCATAACAGGAAGGCTCTTGAGATTTTTGAAGCAGGCGGAGCCAGAGTAGATTATGAAAGTGAACTTGCTCTTATACCGTCACATGTTGTGGAAAAAGCTCTGGAACTGGCTCCCGGAAATATAAAACTTTACAACGGCGAAGGTCATGTTGCTATGGATCTCGGAGGATATAATGTCCATTATGATCCCGGTTCTGCAGCCATTAATTTCCTGGATCACAGTACAGGAGAGGTAAGAAAACCTGTTACAAAAGATTTTGTCGAGTTCATACAGATAGCGGAACAGCTTAAATATATCGATGCCCAGAGCACTGCTTTGATCTGTGTTGATGTGCCGGAAGAAATTGCCGATCGTTACAGACTATTTCTGGTGTTAAAATACGCAAAAAAACCTGTTATAACAGGTGCTTTCTCTATAGATGCCCCTTCTGTCATGTATGAAATGCTCTGTCTTATGTCCGGCGGGCCGGAAGCGCTCAGAGAAAAACCCAGGGCTATTTTTGATGTATGTCCATCTCCTCCTTTGATGTGGAGTGATGTAACAAGCCAGAATTTAATAGATTGTGCCAGATGGGGCATACCATATGAGCTCGTGTCCATGCCTCTTGCAGGAGGCACGTCTCCTGCGACTCTTGCAGGAGCGCTGTTACAGCATACTGCAGAAAATCTGAGCGGAGTAACACTCGGCCAGCTTGCCTGTCCGGGCGCAAAGGTTATTTACGGAGGTTCTCCTGCCATATTTGATATGAGAAAAGGTACAACCCCTATGGGTGCTATTGAAACGATGATGCTTGATTCTTCCTATAATCAAATAGGCAAATATCTCGGTCTTCCCACTCATGCCTATTTAGGCATGACAGATGCCAAGGTGCCTGACAGCCAGTGCGGGGCGGAATCTGCTCTGGGTATAATACTCGGAACCCTTGCAGGTGTTAATGTTATTTCAGGGCCGGGAATGATGGATTTTGAAAGCTGTCAGAGTCTTGAAAAACTTATCCTTGATAATGAACTGTGCGGTATGGCCAGAAGGCTTACAGGAGGTATTGATACTTCAGATGAAGCAATAGCCCTGGATATTTTAAAAGAAGTCGGTCATGAAGGTAAATTCCTCACTCACAGACATACGTTGAAATGGTTTACTAAAGAACAGTTTATTCCTTCTCCCGTTATAGATCGTTCCACCAGAAGGGAATGGGCCGATAGCGGAGAAAAGAGCTGCAGAGAAAGATCTAAAGATATGATAGATAAAT
Source organism: Vulcanimicrobiota bacterium (assembly GCA_040217695.1). Taxonomy (GTDB): domain Bacteria; phylum Vulcanimicrobiota; class SpSt-956; order SpSt-956; family JAKJGF01; genus CALARM01. The sequence continues at coordinate 22,754 of JBEHWO010000055.1, forward strand.
TGCTTAAATCAGCTAAAGGTAAAGTAATAGACAGAGATACAGAGAAAAAATTGAATGATATCATGTTATCACAGAAAGGTTTTCCTGAGAAATTAATAGAAGGGTAAATAGTCACGTGTCACGCGTCACGGGTAAGTTCACTCACCCGTCACGCGTCACGCGTCACGCGTCACGCCTATATGATTTTTAATGATTTTTTCCATCTCTTAAAACAATACGGAAATATAAGAAAATGTGTTCACTGTGAAGCCTATGAGCATGCCATGTCTCATATGAATGAAGATGCACCTGCATATTTAAATGAAGATTGGAACAGTAATGCCATAGTTATTAAAACAGAGGTTTACGGTTTTGTAAACTGTGAAGTCTGTCCTCCTGCAATAATACTCGGTGAATATCTCCGAAAGGGACATAAGAGAAGGGTTCTAAAAAAAGTGAAAAGTGAAAAGTGAAAAAAGTGAAAAGTGAAAAGTGAAAAGTGAAAAGTGAAAAGTGAAAAGTGAAAAGTGAAAAGTAGTGAGCAGGGTGTACCCTACGCGTCACGCGTTACGCGTTACGCGTCACGATTATTACGCATCACCCTTCACCCTTCACGCTTTCTTCTTCTTTTTCTTATCCCATTGAAACCATGACGTAACAGAATGTTTCATAGTTTTCCAGAATACCTTTTCTCTTATCTTTAAGAGTGCCTGTCTTGCTGCTTCCTGTTCTGCTTCTTTTTTATTATCTCCTTTACCCTGGCCGATTTCTTTCCCGTTTACAGCAACGGATACATTGAAATATTTACAGTGTTCCGGCCCGTCTTCTTTTATTACCGAATATTCCGGTACAGACTTGTATTCCTTCTGTGCAATTTCCTGAAGAGCAGATTTATAGTTATAGTATTTTCCCGTAGTAAGTTCTGAGAGTTCATCAAGAACATTTCTTTCTATAAATCTTTTTGCGCTCTCCCATCCTCCGTCACGGTAAAGAGCTCCTATGACGCTTTCAAAGGCATCTGCAAGGACTGATTTGAGTTTTCTTACATTTTCTCCTTTTTCCAGTTCTTTACTTATAAGAAGGAAATCCTTCATTTCCAGTTTTTCTGCCAGTCTTGAAAGGGTATCTCCGCAGACGAGAAAACCTTTTAATTTTGTAATCTGTCCTTCATTATGATTCGGATATTTATTAAAAAGGAATTCCACTACAACCAGATCCAGCACTGCATCACCGAGCAGTTCAAGTCTTTCGTTGCAGCTTACATGATTCCATCCCTTTTCATCTGCATAGGATTTATGTATCAGTGCATTATGTATAAGAAGCTTATCGTTGAAGCGATAATCTATTTTACGTTCAAATCTGCACAGTTCCAATTGACGTTTTGCCGATATACTCATGGCAGTGAAAAGTGAAAAGTGAAAAGTGAAAAGTGATTACTCACCCTTCACTCTTCACCCTTCACTCTTCACTCTTCACCTCCTCGCATTCTTTACAAATTCCGTATATTTCCAGCTTGTGGTATAGAGCTTTAAATTTATTTTTTTCAGCCATTTCAAGTTGAAGTCTTTCAATCTGCGGATGGTGAAATTCATGGATCTGCCGGCATTTTATACATATGAGATGATCATGATGGGTATGACCGTACACATGTTCATACCGTGTCTGACCGTCTCCGAACATTCTCTCCTGTGCAAGATTGCATTCACAGAGTAATTTCATTGTTCTGTACACCGTAGTATAACCTGCTTTTATCCGTTTCTTCCTTA
>JBEHWO010000056.1:0-24378 GCA_040217695.1 Vulcanimicrobiota bacterium
TGGGAGGAAGACATTATTAAATGCTTATGCCCGTGTCAGTAATAAAATATTATGGAAAAACTTGTTGCATATATAATTTTAAAAGGAAAAATTAAAACAGTAACATCTATGTATTTGAAGAATAACGGCATAGATGATATACCTGTCATAACATCTCAAATGCTCAGAAACAGGATGAGAGATCTTCTTTCTATGAACTATGGTATTGAAAGAGAAAATCTGCATACAAATCACAGATGTAAAGACACGACCTGTTTTCTCTGTCTCATATTCGATAATAATAATGAAAGAAGACTCATAATAAGAGATTCTGTGCCGGTGAAAAAAAGTGAATACTTCCCATGGGAATTCAAATCAGAAGGTAATAATCTTATCAGAACTATTCCTGTGAATACGGAATTTGACATGGAAATGGTTTACAGAATTTTTGATATAAATAACGACAGGGGAAAAAGAGACTGTGAAAATTTTAAATATATTATAGAAGGCCTTACATTACTTGAAGAAAATTATATCGGTAAAGGCGGAGTCAGAGGAAAGGGGAAAGTAACTTTCTCCGATCTGTCGATTAACATATGTAAAGGTGAAATAGAGCTATCAATTCCGGATGAATGGATATGGCAGGGAGAAAGAATTATCAGAAATGAAAGCCTATAAATGCAGAATAAAACTGAAAAGCTCTGTTGAGACACCTCTGGAAGCAGACATAATATGGGGCTCTATCATATGGGCATTGAAATATGTCTGCGGGAAGGAAGAGGTAGAAAAAACTATAAAAGAGTATGTAACAGAGCCTCCGGTGATTATATCGGATGGTTTCCCTGCCGGATATCTTCCCCGTCCTCTCTGCGATATATCAACAGAAATAATAGAAAATTTTATAGAGTCTTCCCTGAATATAAACAGGACTATAAAAAATATAGAAAAAATATTACATGGAGACTTATTGCCTGAACATATATTCAGAAAGATTATAAGACAGGAGAATACATTAACGGATATAATTAAAGACGCCATAGAATGCAATATATGTCCCCGGAATTTTAAAGACATAAAAGAGAAAGATAAATCCAATACATGCAATAAAAATAACTGTGTTTATCTTACTGCTCACTCTGAATGTGATCAAATAAATATTCCCCTTGATTATTCTCTGAAAGAAGGAGAATTATGGGACATATATATAGTTTCACGCTGGTCTGAAGAAAAACTTTTAGAGCTTCTGACCTTTACAGGGACAAATGGTTACGGAAGAGGTTCTTCACGGGGTAAAGGGCATTTTTCGATAGACAGTTTCATAGAACTTTCTCCCGAAGAAAGTCTCCATACATATAAAGGTGAAGAGAACGGTTTTATGACACTTGCTTCATCTTATATACCTATGGCAGGAGAAATAGAGGATATAGAAAAAAGCCGTTACAAATTGCTTATTAAAGTAGGAAAATTAGGAGGACATTATGCTTCAATGGAGAACTTTTTTAAATACCCTGTGGCAATGTGCAGAAGAGGATCTGTTTTTCCTGCTTCTCCCGGTACAAAGAGCTACTGGGGCGGGCTTATTAAAGGAGTACATCCGGAAATAGAAGAACTGGTACAGTACGGAATAGCTTTCCCTGTATGGGGCAGCTTCTTTGAAAAGAGGTAAATAAATCTTTGAAAGAAACTCATATACTGAATTTAGAAATTGAATTACAGGATAATACAAAAAAAACCGTAAGGGATATTATACCTGATATAATCAGCGGCAATGTAGAAAAAATGATCTCTGCAGCCATAGTAATAGGAAATTATATAGGTCATGAATTACCTAAAAAAGAGCGTTTATATCCCTACCAGATCAGGAAAATTTTTGGAACAATAAAAAGAATTGAAATAGATGATTTTGACAGGAAGAAATTACTGCTTTTAAAGCCCCAACTGGTATTTATAGCTGCAAAAAACGATAGCAACATGGGAATTCAGTATTTGAAAGATGTACTCATCGAAGCTATAGATCAGGTAGGAGAAAGTGAAATATACTTCAGGCATTTCTGTGATTTTTTTGAAGCTATTCTTGCCTATCATCAGGCAGCAGAAAAGGAATTTTAGAGATTTTTATGAGAAGTGTAAAGAGTGACCATCTGTTCATAGCCGTTTTTAAATAAGGCTCTATCTGAGAAGAAATCTATAATAGACTTTTAGAGGTAAAAAAATTGAGAACTATAGAATTACTCGGAAAGATAATAATTACAGGAGATATAGAAACGAAAACAGGCCTTTATATAGGAGGAATGAGTTCGTGGCTGGAAATTGCAGGTATTGATAAACTTGTAGTAAGGAATTCAGTCACCGGTTTACCTTATATACCCGGTTCTTCTCTGAGAGGTAAGTTAAGATCGCTTATAGAAAAAGATCTTGGTAAAGAACAGAATAAAGTAATAAAGAAACCTGATGTATATATTCATGAATGTAATGATGAAACAAATTATTCTTCCTGCGAGGTATGTCAGATTTTTGGAGTATCCCATCGTGTTGACCCTGAAGGTAGTTTCTCCTATCCTTCACGATTGCTTGTAAGAGATATACCCCTTGATCCGCACAGAAAAAAGGAAGGAAGAAAGAAAAGTATTGCAGAATTAAATACAGACTTTCCCTACAGTGAACTTAAATGGGAGGCTACTATAGACAGAATTACTTCATCTGCCGTACCAAGGCAGTTTGAAAGAGTTCCTGCAGAAGTAATATTCAGTCCCTGTGAGTTTATATTCAATCTTTTTATCCCTCAGGATGTAATTCTGCTCTGGTATTTTATTCAGGGTCTTGTTATGCTTGAGCATGATTATCTTGGCGGCATGGGGTCCAGGGGATATGGAAAGATTAATTTTAAAAATATTAAGATCAGGGTGAAATCAAGAAAATACAGAGATATACTCGAAGGACTTGAAAAAGATCCACAGGAAGGTGATATTCTGGAGGAACTTAATATTGCTTCCATTGATTACCTGAAATCAACAGAAGGAAAATTCAGAATAAAACCTTATAAGACGGGAATTAAATCCATACTGGAAAAATGGATTTTTAAATAAAATAGCAATCAGCAGTCAACTATCAGCTATCAGAAAAAGTCAATAAAAAAAGCTGATAGCTGATAGCTGATAGCTGAAAGCTAAAAAACATGTCTTCAAAACATCAATATTTTACCTACACAGTAGAACTGCTGTCTCCGACTCACATAGGTATTGGAGAAAAACTCAGGGAAAGAGAGTATTTTGTTTCTTCAGGTAACTTATATGCCATAGATATAAAAGAGTTTTTATCCTCTATGTCCGAAAAAGATGATTATTTCATTAAAGGGAATATTCTGGCTGAAGTAAAATGGGACATTTCAAAAGAAAATTTCTATAAATATATTATACCGTGTAATTATAATCCCCAGGAAATACTGACTCATATAAAATCCATCTATAATGAACCTTACATGACAGGAAGTTCTATCAAAGGTGCTATAAGAACATGTCTCCTTCAGGAATTACTTGCTTCAAAGGAAAGAATAAATTTCGCCAGAGAAAAACTGAAGAAAGCATTCAAACAATTATCGGGTCAGGAAAGAAAAAAAATAGCTGTACAGATAAGCAGTGACATAGGCGGAGATATAGAAAGATCTATATTCGGTGGTAAAAACGGATACAGTTCTCTCAGAGCTCTTCAGATATCAGATACAGATTCTATCCCTTCTTCTTCACTTGAAATATCTGAAATAAGAGTAATGTCAGCAAATTTGAAAAACGGACTGGCATGGAAAAAATTCAAATTATATATTGAAACAATAAAACCTTCCCGGGAAGAAGAAAAAAAATTAAAAGGAACTATAAAAATAGATAACTATCTTTTACAGAATATACCTGTAATGTCAGAAAGACTTGGTTACGATGACCAGAAAGATGTTATAAAAAATTTCTCTCATCTCTGCAGAAAGTACAGCAATGAAAAAATAAAAAAAGAAATAAACTTTTTCAATGACTGTGATCTGAAAGAAATAGCCATCTGGTATAAAAAACTCGAAGCTTTAAATCTTGAAGACAATCAATTTCTTCTTCAAATAGGATGGGGTACAGGATTTGAAAGTAAAACTGTTACTCATACCTTTTCATATGAAATGGAAAATATACGTCGTTATTTCAGTCTCGGCAAAAGAAAAATAAGAATCCATTTATTATGTGACAGTGAAGTTTCAGCAAGTTATACCAAAAAAGATACCTATTTCTGCCCTGCCTGCAGGATTGACCAGCTTGCCTGCGGGGAAACAATAGTTATACCATTTCCTAAAACAAGAAGAATAATATTTGCTGAAGGTAAACCTTTATATCCTCCCGGATGGGTTAAAATTTCAGTAAACAGAGAACAGTGATTCTACATATCCTGAGTTACAAATAAATGAAGAAGGGAAATATTTTATAATAGAGAATTTTATTTAATAGTGATGGGTGACGGGTGAATATACGTGATTAATAAAAATAACTGTTAACTGTTAACTGGTAACTGGTCACTGATAACCGGTCACTGGTAACTGGTCACTGATAACCGGTAACCGGTCACGTGTCACGATTCTCATATAAATAATAATTAATAAAGAGGAAATAATTATGGAACATATTATTATAGGCAGCGATCATGCAGCATACGAAAAAAAAGAAGAGGTAAAAAAAATTCTCAGGAACCTGAATATAGAGGTCAATGATATAGGTACTTCATCGAGCGAAAATTCCGTAGATTATCCTGATATAGCACAGCAGGTTGCCGGTGAAATTTCCCGGGGTAACTTCAGCAGAGGTATTCTGTTATGCGGATCAGGTATAGGAATATCTATAGCGGCAAATAAATTTCCGTCGGTAAGAGCCGCTCTCTGTTACAGTAAAGAGGCTGCAAGGCTTTCACGGGCCCATAATGATGCGAATATACTTGTGCTTCCCGGGAGACTCCCCCTGGAAGATGAACTGGAAGATATTCTCAGGGCCTGGCTGGAAACAGATTTTGAAGAAGGGCGCCATGCAAGAAGACTTGAAAAGATAAAAAACATTGAAAAAATGTTTTACTGACCTGAGCATAAACATGTAATAAACGTGTTCCTCCCATGACGCGTCACGGGAGCATATGCTTAGGGGTTGTAAAAAAATAACCTTATCATATTTACAATCGTGACGCGTAACGCGTAACGCGTGACGCGAGGACAAAAACCATAATTTGCCAGAGTTATTTTCTTACAGTCCCTTACCTCAGTAACTGTATTTCTGTAACTTCCTGGCCCTGTAAACAAAAAATTTTAACATTCCTCGCATTACGCATTACGGAACATGTTAGATGAAAATCAGACTCATTACAAAGGAGAAAGAAAATAAAAAAACAACTATGGAAAAATGTCCTTTTTGTTCAACGTCACTGAGTAAAAAGAAAAACTTTTGTTTTGAATGTAACAGTTTTTCAAGAGATGCTCTTTTTATGGATGAAGAAAGCCGTAAAAAAAGTAAATTCCCCTATGCAAGAAAAGAAATAGTGAGCTCTGTTATACCTGATCTGAAGAAAATCCTCTCTGAAAAACCTTCTGACACTCAGAGTTTATTTAATCTGGCTCTTGCGTATCTTAATATCCAGAGTTTCGAAGAGTCTGTTAAATTATGGGAAAAAGTCATAGAATTAAGACCGTCAGACAGTATTGCAATGAATAATCTCGGTGTATGTCACCTGAGCCTTGGAAAAAATAATTATGCAAAACTTGTATTACAGAAAGCATATAAAATAGACAGTACATCACCTGCAATTAATTATAACATGGCAAGCCTGCACAGACTTGAAGGAGAAATACAAAAAGCTGTGGTTTTTTATAAAGAATATGATCTTCAGAGACCTGGCAATCCTTTTGTAATGGAATTTATTAATCAGTCCCCGGACATAAACGAAGACGTCTCACTTATGAAAACAGTTGCTCCCTTTAAGATAGAAGAAAGTCAAAAAAAATCTCCGACAAAAAACGGTTCCACTCTGGATTTAATATTCAGTAAATATAACAGTGAAAATCCGGAAGAAGCCTTTGCAATGCTTGAGGAGCTGGATTTAAATGACATTAAAGGACAGGAACAGAAATCCAGGCTGGCTAAAATATTCTCTCAGAAAGGAAGCAGAAAAAATAAAGAAGAAAAACATTTCGAAGCAGCAGAGAACTATGAAATTGCTTTAAAATTAAACCAGAATCTCCCTTTGAGCGGTAAAATCGCCCAGCAGTATTTCAAGGCAGGAGAAAAATTTTATGATGAACATCTTATGGACAGGGCTATTGAAACACTGGAAAAAGCAATAAAATGGGATAAAACATCTCCGGCCAGAACACTTCTTGATAAAATCGCCCCGGGGAGAAGTCAACAAATTGACAGTGAAATTAAAAGTGATGTTAAACATGATGAGAGTATAACGTCGGAAGTGTCAGAGAAAGAAGAAAAGAAAATACCGTCAGCAGAAATTTCTCTTCAGAAAAAAAAAGAAGAACAGAACATACAGTCAGTTAAAATTCCTCTTCAGACAAAAAGAGAAAAAAAGACAGAGCCTGAAGGTGGGACAGATATAAAGAAAAGACTTATTTTTCTTTCTCTTTTCATCATCATTGTCTCTTCATCTGCGATACTGATAGGACTGAAATATTTTAAAATAGACGATGGGTCTACATGGGAAAGTAAATCTGAAGAATATTATTTTCAGGGACTTAAAGCAGAAAAAGAAGGGAAGCTGGACGAAGCGATAACCCTTATAGAGAAAGCTCTCAAATTTGCTCCCGATTACGCCCAGGCCAGAAACCATCTGGGGCAGTTATATGATCGTACAGGCAGAGAAGAAGAAGCAATGAAACAATTTCAACTGGCTGTAAATATTAATTTGAATTACGCCGAAGCATACGATAATCTGGCTTTAATCTGTGCAAAACTGGACCAGAAACTGAAAGCCATGGAATTCAGCCAGCTGGCAAAGGAAAATTATGCTGCAAAAAGTTCAGAAATACACATGGCACTCCAGTATTATCATAATAACCAGATGACAATGGCAATCAAATCACTGGAAAAGGCAATTACGGCAGATCCGGAAGATCCGGCACTGCACTATAATATTGCTCTGGCATATCTCAAATCGGCACAGATAGAAAAAAGCAGAGAATCTCTAAACAGGGCAATTAAAATAGCTGAAATAAGAGGAAACGAAGATTATATAAAGACATTTTCCTCTGTACTGTCCAATCTGGAATCTGATGATCTGGTTGTAGATTTCATTGTATCAGGGCAGAATTCAGGCCAGACTGCCTTAAAAAGCCCTTTTCCTGAAGAGACACCCGGAGAAGAAGAGACTCACCCTCCGGTTCAGGGAGGCACACCTTCTATTCCGCCGCCCGATGAAGACCCGCAGGTAGCGGCAGTAGATACAACATATCTCTTTTTTCAAAATATAGAAAGTAAAAATTATAATCAGGCCTATTCCCTTTTAAGTGAAGAGAAACAGAAAGAAACAACTCTTGAGAACTTTTCAGGTAAGTTCAGGGCTTTAAGTAAGATTAAAGTTTCCAGTGTGAGAATACTTGAGACAACAGATACATCTATCAGGGTCAAGGTTTATCTTACGGCAGAAAAAGCCGGAGAAAACGGTTCCTATCTCGGAGTTTTTCAGGGTATTTACGTACTTTTATGGCAGAACCATGGATGGAGAATAGGAGAAGGTGTAATAGAAGAAACTACTCTTAAAGGTGAGGATAATACGGGAACGTTTTAACAGTGACCGGTGACCGGTGACCGGATCACTTTTCACGACTCACGACTCACGACTCACGACTCACGACTCACGACTCACGACTCACGACTCACGGCTCACGGCTCACGGCTCACGAATCACGACTCACTAAAAACCTTCTCTTTACGATATAAGACAAAAATCCGAGAATAATCAAACAGACAATAACATAGGGATAATAATGAATCATTATATATTTTATTTCATTTCCATATTTCCATGCCAGTAATCCTTCAAAGAGATAACGAAATATTCTCCCTATAAATATACCTGCAAGGAAATTGGGAAATCTCCGGCAGACTATGATGGAGATTATGAGGAAAATCTTGAAAGGGAAGGGAGGAGGTACGACACACAGAAATATGAAAAAAGGTAATTCGTATTTTTCAATAAAACCTTTAAATCTGTTGAAATATTCCATATAGTTTTTTAAAAAAGTGTCTTTACCTTTTCTGACAGTAACATACATAAGAAGAAGGCCTGTAACGGATCCACATGTTGCGGCAAAACAGTTGAGAAATACTCCCGGTAAAGAGCTGTTCATGCATAAAGCCATTAAAACTCCGTCCATAGTTCCGCTCATAGAAACAAAAGAGGAATCCAGGATATTGGCAAAAAACAAACCAATGGCCCCATAATTATCTATAAAATATCTGATATTATCTATATGTCTCACCTGTTTCCATAATTTACTACTTTCGTGACTGAAATGATTATTTATGAAGTAATTATAGCTTAACTTCGAATTCTCTTTCCTCGCGTCACGCGTTACGCGTTACGCGTTACGATTATAATATATAATTATTCAACTCACAATAAAAACCTTTCCATAAATTAACTATTTATCAAATTAAGAAAAAATATATAAATAATCGGAGGCAAAAATTATAATATGGAGAATATGTTATGTAAGTTTCAACGTATTATGAACTATATATTGTCATGATAATCATCGCGTCACGCGTCACGCGTCACGCATCACAAAAAGCAGGGGAATTTATTATGTTTAATAAAAATATTCTTATAGCTGATGATGATAAAGATTTTTTAGTGTTATACGAAGAACTGTTTAAAGATTTTAATACCTTTACTAAAGATGATAGTGATGAAGTAAAGGTAAAAACTTTTGATAACGGAATTAGCCTTCTGAAATATTTTCGTGATGAATATAAAAAAGGCAATAAAATCCCTCTCTGTATACTGGATATGAGGATGCCAGAAATGGACGGACTGGAAACAGCCGATTTATTGAGACAAATTGACAGGGATGTAATTATCATTATAATAACTGCCTACTCAGGGAAAACCTCTTTTGAAGAAATAAAAGAAAAACTGAAAGAAGATATATATTATATAAAAAAGCCTTTCAGTACAAAAGAACTTTACTGTCTTGTAGATTCTCTGATTAAAAGCTGGAATAAAAATTTACAGATAAAGGAAAGCCAGGAAAGATATAAAGAACTGGCAAATTCATTGCCCCAGATTATTTTCGAAGCTGATCTGGAAGGAAATCTTACCTTTGTAAATGCTGCTGCCTATATAACATATGGCTATAACCAGGAAGATATTAAGAACGGTCTTAATATGTTTGACCTGGTAAGCCATGAAGACAGAGATAGAGCCAGAGATAACATGCAAAAGAATGTGAAGGGAGATTTTGTAAATGGTAATGAATATACCATTATTGCCAGAGATGGTACCAAATTCTCCGCTATATCTCATTCAAGGCCTATTATACATAACGGTGAGGCTACAGGCCTGAGAGGTATTATTGTAGATATTACGGACAGGAAGAAAATGGAAGAAATACTTCATTACAGGCTTACAATAGAAGAACTTATTACTACCATATCAACCAGATTTATCAATATTAACTCTGCCGAAGTCAGGAAAGAGATAAACCTTGCACTGGAATCAATAGGTGCATTTATGGAGGTTGACAGAAGCTATGTTAATATATTTTCAGATGATATGGAAAGAGTGAAAGAAGTATATGAGTGGTGTAACAAAGAGATTGATTCGAGAGCAAATCAGATTAAAAGCATGTCCATGCAAAACTATTTATGGACTGTTGAACAGCTCAGAAAAGGTCAGTATATATGTGTATCAAGCCTTTCTGATCTTCCTCCGGAAGCAGAGAAAGAAAAAACAAGCTGGGGAAAAGCAGAAGTTAAATCAATCCTTGGTATACCATTATATTTCAGTAATAAATTACTTGGTTACTTCATGCTCAATTCTGTAAAAAAAGAGAAGAAATGGAAAGAAGAAGATATACGTCTTCTTAAACTTGTAGGTGAAATTTTTATAAATGCTCTGGAAAGGAAAAAAAGTGAAGAAGCACTTACAAGATCTGAGGCAAATTACAGAATGCTTGTGGAAAATACAAGAGATATTATCTATTCCTATAATCCTGACTGCACAATCAGATTTATCACACCACAGATCACAAAATTAGGTTATACTCCGGAAGAAATTACAGGACGCAGAATCTTTGATTTTATTCATCCTGATGACAGAGAACATATAATAAGAGATTTAAAAAAATTCATGGCAACAGGTAAAAGTTTTCCTACAATATTTCGCCTTATGGGAAAAACATCTTTCATACATGTAGAAGAAATTTCTGAAATGATAAGAGATGAAAAGGGAGATATTGCCTATATCACCGGTGTTATAAGGGACATTACCGAAAGGATAGAGGCTGAAGAAGAAAAATTAAAACTGGAGAAACAGCTTCGACATTCTGATAAAATAAGAGCCATAGGTACACTCGCAGGAGGAATAGCCCATGATTTTAATAATATTCTTGTAGGCATACTGGGATATATAGAAGTAGCTCTGTATAATATACCGCATGATAGCAATCTCCGGCCCTATATGGAACAGATGAAAAAAGCATGCCACAGAGCTATAAAACTGGTAAAACAGCTTCTGACCTTCAGCCGTGAAACAGAAGGAGAACGTAATCCCATACAGTTAAGTACTATTATAAAAGAAAGCCTCAAGATGCTCAGGCCGTTAATACCTGCCACCATTGATATAAAACAGAACATAAAAAATTCAAGTATGATACTCGGTGATCCCACACATATGTATCAGATAATGATGAATCTCTGTAAAAATGCTGCCGATGCAATGAAAGAAAAAGGCGGAATAATAAGAGTCGGCCTTAAAGATATTGACATAATATCAAATTCTATGCAATTAAATCACGAACTTGCTCCCGGTAACTATGTGAGATTAACGATAAGTGATGACGGACATGGTATAGAGCAATCCATAAAAGAAAGAATTTTTGAGCCCTATTTTACAACAAAAAAAATAGGAGAAGGAAGTGGTATGGGACTTTCTATAGTGCATGGCATTGTAAAAAGTTATGGAGGAGAGATAACGGTAGAAAGTGAACCGGGTAAAGGAACTTCTTTCCATATATTTTTTCCGAGAATAAACAGTAATGAACAGATAGAAATCAGAGGAACAACACAGCCTCCGGGAGGTAAAGAAAACATACTTATAGTTGACGATGAGGAAGACCTGGTTGCCAGGGTATTAAAAAAGATACTGGAAGATCTCGGATATAATGTAATAGCCAAGTACAGTGGTATTCAGGCATTGAAAGCTTTCTGTGAAGAGCCTGACTGGTTCGATCTTGTAATAACAGATCAGACTATGCCCAGAATGACAGGTATTGAATTGTCTCAGAAACTGCTTGCCATAAGGAGTGATATACCAATAATTCTGACATCCGGTTTCAGTCAGGTCATACCTTCTGAAATGATCCACAAAATAGGAATTAAAAAATTTATTATGAAGCCTTTTGAGATAGAAGAACTGGCACATCTTATAAGAAAATTACTGGATGAAACAAAAAAGAGGTAACAGTCATATTTTATAAAATTTTAAACAGGACTCACGCATTTTGTCATTGCGAGGAGCGTAGCGACGAAGCAATCCCAACGGTTTTTGCTGTAATAATGGGATTGCTTCGCTTCGCTCGCAATGACAGGATTCCATTTGTTTTTCATTTATTTTTTTGAGTAACTGTTTAAATATTTTACCGGTCCCCGTCTTCTGCCTTATGCTCTATACCTACAGCTTCACTTAAATTAATTTTTTTATTTATAAATTCAGGTAATTTCAGGGCAGACGTATGATCCAGTGTTTGAAATGCTTTATCCAGGATAGTTTTTATGCCGAATCCTGACGTATCTTCATATTTATGTTCATGGTCAGATCTTTCCGGAGGGTCTTCTGAAATATTATTTTTTTCTCTTAAATCTTTATCATAGGCTGTTTCTAACTTTCCCTCTGTCAGAAATTTAATTATGTTTATACCGCACTCTGTACAATATTTTGCTTTATCTTTATTTAAATTCCTGCAAAAAGGACATATCTGTTTCAAAGGATCTTTTTCTTCATCACCGGTAATCTCTTTTTCATGGATAACCTTTCTATGTGTTTGAGAAGCCAGTGCTTTGATTAAAAACGTGCCTGCTTCGGGAGAAATGGGAGTACCTCCTTCGAAAGCTTTTCTGATAGCCTTTTCCAGTTCTTCCCATAGAGTTGCATCTTTTAATATATACCCTGTGGCACCAGCATTGAAACATTCCAGAAATTCATCTTCTCTGAGATAAGCAGTTAATATTATAATTTTAGTACATGGCAAAATCTGCATAATCTTTTCAGTAGCTTCCAGACCGTCCATGTCTGGCATTCTGAGATCCATTAATATAACGTCAGGCTTTTCTTCAAGTTCAAGAACAGTTTTTACTGCATCAAGGCCGTTATGTACCATTCCAATTACCTTGATATCCTCAAAAAAATTTACCATACTGTTAAAGCTCTGGCATATGTCAAGATCATCATCGACAATAAGAATGTTTATATATTTATGCCCGGGATCTTCAGGTTTAATTTCTTTATCTTTTGTTATAAAAGTACCGGCTTTATATTTATTTCCTGTACCAAAAGTTACTGTATACAATTCCAGAAGATTTTGTTTTAAAACATTAAAATCAGAAAATCTATCTTTCACATTTCCGTGAAGGCATTTCATGACAATAAAATCTGTTTTCCGGGACAGTTCCGGACGAATTTCTCTTATAGAAGAAAATTTAAGAGGTTCATCGGGATACTCTCCTGTTAAAAGCTGATACATAATAACACCGGCGAGATAAATATCATTTCTTATATCCTGTTCTTCAGTCAATCTGCCATTTATCAAATTTCTCATGGATACTGTGCCGAAATCTACAAGGATTATCGATTTATCAATATCTCTTACGATAAATTTATGCAGTTTCAGATTACCATATAACATGGTTCTGGAATTATACAAATAATCCATTATTCTACAGATCTGTATTAACCACTGTATTACCTGTCGCTCGGATAAAGCCTTATTGATGCTATCTCTTAAAAGAACTTCAAGATTTTTTCCTCTTATGTAATCCATGATAATATAAAAAAAATCATCTTCCAAAAAATAATCTGTAATACATGGCAGGTTGGGATGGCGTAAATTAGTCAGTAATGAAGCCTCTCTTCTGAAAGACTGTTCGGCATTTCCTTTTTCTTCAGAGGATAAATCCTGAAGGTCTGCCATTATTTTAACAACACATGGTCTGTTCAAATTTAAATCATAGGAAAGAAAAACAGTGTCTTCCGAAGATAAAGAAGTAATAATTTTATATCGATTTTTAAGAATCTCTTCTTCCTGTTCATTGCCTGCTTCAAAGGGGCACCCACAATTTTCGCAAAAGAGAGAATTCTCGGCATTTTCACTGTAACATTCAAGGCAAAACAATAATTATCCCCCCGCATAATATTCTCTCAAATATCTTTTGCATTATAAAGTAAAATAAGTTTTACGTCAAGAAGTTTTATCCCGGGCAGACCTGTAATTAACCCTTTGAAACTCGGCCTCTTTAAGCTTTAAACTTATCTTTAACAATTCCTCTGTGAGACGATTGACAGTCTTTTCCATTTCCTCATTATTTTTCTCTAATTTCTCAGAGTATTTTTTATATTTTGATACATCTCTTATTATACCTATAGTAGTCCATTTATCATCAAGCTTTACAGCAGTAATAGATAGCTCTGCAGAAAATTCCTGACCATTCTTCTTCAATGCAACAAATTCGGAAATTTTACTGGAAATTGAATATTCCTCTCCTGTATTTATCATGCTTATATCGAGTTTCTCAGATGGACTGTAACGATTCGATGAAAGAAACATATGAAATTCTTTGCCGTTAACTTCTTCATAAGAATAACCGAATATTTTTATAGCCGAATCGTTACAAAAAACAATCTTCCCTTCCTCAAGTATAATAATAGCGTCCTGAGCACAGGAAACAAGACTGTGAAATTTCTCTTCACTTATTTTTAAATCATTCGACACCTTGTTAAACCTGACTTCAAGATTATTCATTAGATGTGAAGAAATATACAGGAGAAAAATAAAGACAGTAATATTTGACAGGATAACGATAAAAAGACTTAAAGAAAGGGAGTAAATTCCTCCTATACGGCAGAAAAAACATAAGAGACTCAGGAGTAAAGGAATAGAAAAAGATATATATAATATATAACGTAACATATATGCCGCAGCATTACTGCCGGTTAATATTTTCATAAAACCTCTGTCCTGTCTGGAACATATGAGTGAAATAGAAACCAGCAGAAAGCATATAGCACTGTGTAATGCCACAGGTTTATAAAAACCTATAGTAAATAAAGAGACAATACCGAATAAATAACCGATAACAGATAAAAAGGAATTCACTCCTACCATAAGTATTATATACCGGGCAGGTCTGTAAACGGCAGGCCTTTCCATATATAAAAATATTATGGCCATACCGACCAGCATAAAATTCAATGCAGAAGAAGGTGACATGCGGCCGGGATAACGTTCAAAACCATAGTTCTGTTTACATAATAACTCATCAATATATAGATTTACATTGAATAAATATTCAGCTATCGTAATAATAGCTATCAAAAAAACAAGAAAAGCACATATCTTCCCGAGATAATAGAAAAGAACATTTGCTTTTTTTGTCTGTAATATCCATAAGGACATCCCTGTGAGTATGAAAGAAAAAGCAGTATTGGCTGACATGGGACTGAAGGTATGATGGAAAGACATAAAAATATTAAATTTCCATGTGAGGAAAACAAAAATACCAATAAAAAAAACAGAAAAACCTGTAGTTTTTGAGATCTTTTTTAATAAATTTTCATATGACTGTTCCATACAAACCGGTTTATTAATTTTTTCCATGTAAGACTGCTTTTCCAGGTATCGCTCCGGGTAAATTGTTTAGAGTTGAGAGTTGAAGGTTGAAAATTGAAATAACTTTAAACTCTCAACTCTCAGCTCATTTATATATTTTCGGATACTATCTTACCATAAGTATCTAAAAAAATTATGTATCATGTGCAGACATAAAGTGTTTGCTCCCGTCACGAGTCATGCGTTACGCGTCACGACTATAACCGGCGTAATATTTACCGCTATAAGCACTAAGTTTTACCTCTGAATATAAATATTTCATTTTTAAGCCAATCGATCCAGTCCTCAAAGGCCTCGCCTGTTTTACTGGAAAGTGACAACAATCTGGCTTTAGGATTTATTTTATGAAACTCTTTTTTCAAACTTTCAAGATTATAATCGACATAAGGAAGGAGATCAATTTTATTTAGAATCAATAAATCTGACATCTGAAATACAGGAGGATATTTCAAAATTTTATCGTCTCCTTCTGTTGTGCTGGTCAGCAGTACCGTCACATTCTCTCCCAGTTTATATCCTGCAGGACATACAAGATTACCGACATTTTCTATAAACAGTACATGAATTTTTTCAAGACTCAAATTGTCAAAGGATTTTTGTATCATAGCAGCATTCAGGTGACAACCTTTTCCTGTATTTATCTGTACAACCTGAACACCAAATTTTTCTATCCTCAGAGCATCTACATCAGAAGCCAGATCACCTTCTATGACAGCAACCGGTATATTATTATTAATTCTTCTGATAGTTTCTTCCAGGAAAGTAGTTTTCCCTGCTCCGGGAGAAGCCAGTAAATTTACCACATATATTGATTTTCCGTCAAAGTATTTTCTGTTCTGTTCTGCTATTAGATTATTGGCATTCATAATATCTGCCATTACAGGAACAATCATAATTCTATCTCCATATCTTCTAATAATATTTCCTGTCCTGATAGTAATATTACATCTATGCTGTTACAAAGTGGACAGACCATAACGAGATCCTTTAATTTTGATTTACCGTTACATGATGTGCATTCAATTTCCGGGTCACATTTTACAAAATCCAGTAATGCTCCTGCAGCTATTGTATTTTTACTGATTTCGTCAAAATAAAATGTAAAACATTCACTGTCTACCATACTCATTGAGCCGATTTTCAATTTCAAAGAAGTAATTTTTTTTGCACTGTATTTTTCTGCCTGTTCAAGAGCTATGGATATCATATCCTGCGCAAGAGATAATTCATGCATAATCTATTTCCTCTAAAATCTTCTCCACAGCCAGAGGAACCGTTTCCTTAAGAGAAGAGGACACTTCCATAGAAAAATTATTCTCCACATTTCCTATCTCTATACCAATTAATATGATATTTCCTGATATTCTATCAGGATAAAGCATCGTTCCTATTTTCAATACCTCGGCAATACCAAGCTGATGAAGGGAAATAATATTATCTCTGCTCATAGCTTCAATATCTTTCCCTTCCAGCCTGTAAAGAACTCCTTTTCTATTCCCTGTTGCAACTGCATCTATTACTATTACTTTATCTATATCCATGAAATAATCCAGAAGATCGAGGCCCAGAATTCTTCCTTCTATGATTTCTACATCAGAGAGAGACAGTTTTTTTAATTCCTCTATAACAAGCAGGGCAATTCCGTCATCTCCTGCTATTACATTGCCGCAGCCTATAACACGTGTAATCATTGTTAACTCCGTCAGATTTCCGGTGATGTGTTATAATCGTGACGCGTGACGCGTGACGGGTAGAATTACCCTGGTTACTAGCATTCCCTTTTCCATTTTCACTTTTCCATTTTCACTTTTCACGACTCGCAACTCACTATTCAAGTTCTTTTATATATTTTTCCGCTTCCTCTTTATATTTACCCTGAGGATCTAATTTCATATATTTTTTGAAATGAACCAGAGCTTTAAATATTTTCTTTTGTTCCCTGCAGATTAATCCAATCAGGAAATGAGTGTCTCCGTCAGAAGGATTTATCCTTAAAATCTCCAGATAAATATTGAGAGATGATTCCAGCTCACCTGATTTATAATACAGTTCTCCAAGTCTATCCAGTAATACAGGATCTTCAGGATTTTTTTCCAGTGCTCTTCTGGTTTCTTCTATAAGTTTCCTGTTCTCTTCGACATTCTTTACTTTCTTTGCTCCATTATCTCCATCCGACACATCAGTTTCTTTAAATACTCTTGTTTTATATTTAGTTTCACTATCGTCATCATGACCTTCAAGCTCTTTTATATAGTTTTCGACATCTTCTATCAATGAACTTTCTTTATCTGCTTTTTTACATAATCTGAAATGACGCAGAGCTTTTAAAATATACTTTTTATCCCTGTAGATTAAGCCAAGATTGAAATGAGCTTCATGGGATTCCTGATTTAACTCAAGAGCTTTTCTGTATAGAGATGCAGCTTTTTCTAAATCACCGCTTTTATAATAAACTATACCGAGTTTATTATAAAGGCTAAAATCATCAGGAGAATGTTTAATTAATTCCTGATAATAAACTACCTTTTCCTCAAAAGATTTGCTTCCTATATGCTCATATGTTTCAATGGGGCCTGTGGTAAAAGAAGAAACATGGTCGTTTTCTTCTTCAATTTCTTCTTTCTCTTCCCTGACCGGCGGTTTCTCTTCCCTGACCGGAGATTTCTCTTCCTTTACCGGAGATTTCTCTTCCTTCGCCGGAGGTTTCTCTTCCCTGCCTGGAGGTTTCTCTTCTTTTTCTCCTTTTATCTCAGGACGGCCACTATCCTTATATAGTTCCGCTTCAGAACTCAGGGTATTCCAGCGTTCAATAAGGATGCCTATATATTTTCTGGCTTCTTCTGCAAGGATTACACTGGATGCAAAGGCTATACATTCATTTAAATGTAATAAAGCCTCATTAATTTTATATTCATTTTTTGCCTCCTCCTGTGTATCAAATTCATGTATCATAAGCCTGGCTATATTCATATGTGCTTCGGCACAGGTTGGTTCTACTTCAAGAGCCTGTAAAAAATGCTCCAGACCTGCTTCATAATTATTCTGCCTGACAGACTTCTCTCCTGCATCATTGTAACACTGTGCAACATGAATTACTTCGTCTGCTTTATCCGGATACAGAGATTTCTGATAATTCCAGGTTTCTATTTTCTGAATGGCTTTATCTATTATCATCTTCATACTTATGCTGAATGTTCCTTCTTTTTTCCTTGCATCCTTCAGGTATTCAATTGCTCTGTCATTACCTGTCTCTCCGAGTGCTATAATGGCATATTTTCTAATCTGAGGGTTTTCATCTTTCAACATTTTCAGAAGATAAGATAAAGATTCTTTATATTTAATCCTGGCCAGAATATCCAGGACAGCAAGCTTCACAGAGAGTTCGCTGTCTTTTAATCTCTTCATTAAAGGTAAAAAAGCCCGGTAGTCTTTATGATTCGCCAGTAAAATAACAGCTTCTTTCCTTAAGACCGGGTCAGAATCTTCAAGGATAGAAATAAGTGCAGGTACCGCTCTGTCATCTTTACTGTTTGACAGGCTGTTAAGCGCTTCCAGCCTGTTTTTTTGACTGGAAGATTTAAGCTGTACAAGAAACATATCAAACTCATTAAAGGTTTTTGTACTGTACAAATCTTGCTCTGTGTTATAATCATATGATACTTCTTCACGGGGTTTTGCTACAGGTTCGTCCGGTAGCTTTCCCAGGGAACTGCCACATTTTTCGCAGAAATTTGCCTTTGTTTTATTGACATTCCCGCACTTAGAACATGTCTTACCTTCTTCAACCTCTTTCTCCATGACAGGGGCAGTTTCCTCAGGTAATTCTATGACAGAAGTCTTTTTTCTGGAAGACCAGGCTTTCAGCAGCAAATGGCTTGCATCGGGAGAGATTGGTATTCCTCCGGCAAAAGCTTTTTTAATGGATTTCTCCAGTTCTCCCCAGTAGGTATCATTTTTCAATATATAACCTGCTGCGCCTGCTTCAAAACACTCGAAGAAGTCTTCTTCTTCAAGATAGGCTGTTACAATAATAATCCTGGTAAGAGGTGAAATGCTTAAAATTCTTTTTGTAGTTTCTATACCATCCATATTGGGCATTCTGAGATCCATTAAAATCACATCGGGTTTTTCCTGAAGAGAAACAACTTTCTCAACACCTTCTTTACCATCCCTGGCATATCCGATAAATTCTATTCCTTTAAAAAACTTTACCATGTCATTAAAAGCATTGCACATATCGATTTCATCATCTATAAGCAAAACCTTTATAGTTTTTTCATCCAGAACTGTTTTCTGTTCAACCAGTTCCCTGTCTTCAATTATAAGCCTTGTCGTACTGTATTTAATTTCGTCAGCCTGCTCGAAATTTTTCTTGTATGCTTCAAGAAGATGCTGTTTTAAAACCCTGGCATCACAGAATCTATCTTTCACTTCATATTCAAGACATTTCATTACAATATATTCCATATCAGAAGATATATCGGGTATAATTTCACTGAGAGGCTCAAAATTAAAAGTTTCATCAGGAAGTTCACCTGTTAAAAGTTCATACATAGTAGCTCCCAGAGCGTAAATATCACTTCTTACTTCAGGTGATGCTTCATACTGTTCCGGTGGTGCATAACCATCTGTTATAACAACTTCGTCCAGAATTCCGGAGGATATAAAAGAAGCGGCTCCGAAGTCTACGAGCATTATACCTCCGTCAACATCTCTTACTATTATATTGGCAGACTTAATATCTCCATGAATAATAGGAGGTTTCTGACTGTGTAAATATTCAAGTACTCTGCACATCTGTATGGCCCATTCCATAACCTGTTTTTCCGGTATAGCTTTCTCTTCGGATTCTTCTAAAATAACCTCAAGATCTTTACCTTCTATATAATCCATTACAAGATAACATACATCTTTTTCAGTAAAATAATCTGTGACGCATGGAAGACCGGGATGACGTAAACTGGCAAGCATTTCGGCTTCTTTTTTAAAAGGTTTTAATATGGCGTCCCGTTCTTTCTCAGGTAAATCAGAAAGTCCCTTTTTACAGATTCCCTTCACTGCACACAGCTTGTTTAAACTCAGGTCATAAGTAAGAGAAATAGATCCCATTCCGCCTTCACCTAACAGTGAAATTACTTTATATCTACCTTTAAGAACCTTTTTTTCATCTTTTTTCTCTGAAATTTTCAGAAAACAGCCGCAATTCTTGCAAAATTGAGAATTACCCGGGTTTTCTTTATAACATTCCGGACAGATCATTTATATCACCCTGATTATATTGTAATTTATGGCAGAACAATCTCTGCTGCTTTACACAGAAATAACACATCTGAATCCTTTAGAATGATCGCTGTTATCAGGGATGAGGCGATATCTGGTAGTAGCTCTCAGATAATTAGGATAATTTGTCCATGAGCCTCCCCTGAGAATTTTTTCAATACCAATCTCGGCTCCGGCAGGATTTTTCGAGGGAACATCTACATAAGGTCCATACCAGTCATTACACCATTCCCATACATTGCCGGACATATCCATTACTCCGTAAAAACTTGCGCCATCTGCATATTTATCCACAGGAGTAGTAGTATTGATATTACTGAAACGACTGTTACATTTGTTTATATCCCATTCATTACCCCATGGCCAGCATCTTCCGTCTGTGCCTCTTGCTGCCTTCTCCCATTCTGCTTCTGTAGGAAGCCTTTTGCCTGACCAGTCTGCATAAGCTCTGGCATCTTCCCATGTTATATTGACTACAGGATGATCATCTTTATCAGAACTGTAATATTTATAAAAATCCCCCTGAGGTTTATAGTCAGTATCTTTAATAAATTTTATATATTGCCCGTAAGTAACAGGTTTTTTATCAATATAATAATCGTCTAAATATACTTTATGCTCGGGCATTTCAACTTCAAACCAGCTTAATTTTGCCCCCTTGTAATATTCTCTGGCTTCCTGCAGGGCATAATATATTTCTTTCTCAGAACTGCCCATAGTAAACTCTCCTGCCGGTATGAGTATCATATCAGACTGATCAACAGGATAAACAAACAGAGCAGGTTTCTTTACTATCTCAATTTTTATCCTGTCTTTCTCTGTTTCCAGCTTCTTTTTAGCTTCATTCAGTTTTTTCTTATTTTCTTCATCGAGTATCTTTCTCTCTTCAAGACGCTTTTTAGTCTGTTCCTCAATTAATTTTCTGTCTTCTTCTGTTACTATTATTTCCTCTTCTTCTATTACGGGAGCGGTTTTTTTCTCTTCTTCCCGGAGTTTCTTTTTCTCTTCAATCTTCTTTATCTCTTCATCCAGTTTTCTTCTTTCTTCTTCCCTTATCTTCTCTTCATCTTCTTCTAATTTGCCTGCTTCTTCTTCCAGTCTCTTTCTTTCTTCAATCTTCTTTATCTCTTCATCCAGTTTTCTTCTTTCTTCTTCCCTCTGCTTCTGTTCTTCTTCTAATATCTTTCTTTCTTCTTCTCTCTTCTCTTCTTCCAGTATCTTTCTATCTTCAATCTTCTTTATCTCTTCGTCAAGTTTCTTTCTCTCTTCTTCTCTTCTCTTCTGTTCTTCATCTAATTCTACCTTATCTTCTTCTCTTTTCTCTTCTTCCTCCGATCTTTTTCTCTCTTCCAGTTTTTTTATTTCTTCCTCGATTATTCTTCTTTCTTCTAACCTTTTCTTCTGTTCTTCATCGAGTATCCTTCTCTGTTCCTCTCTCTTTTTCTGCTCTTCCTCTAATCTTTTTCTCTCTTCTATTCTTCTTATTTCCTCATCGAGTTTTCTTCGTTCTGCCTCTCTTTTCTGCTGCTCCTCCTGAAGTTTTTTTCGTTCTTCCTCTCTTTTCTTATGGTCTTCCTGAAGTCTTCTGTGTTCTTCCTCTTTTTTCTTCTGCTCCTGCTGAAGTTTTCTTTGTTCCCGGTCAAGTTCTTTCTCTTTTTCCAGTCTCTTTTTCTCTTCCTGAAGCTTTCTATATTCTTCCTCAAATCTTTTCTTTTCTTCCTGTAATTTGCTGTATTCTTGCTGGAGTCTCTTATTTTTTTCCAATAATTCGTTGTATTCGTCTAATTTTATGTGACTTTCAGACAGCTTTTTTTCTTCTTCCAATTTTTTTCGCTCTTCTGATAATTTTTTACCTTCTTCCTGGAGTCGCTTATTTTTTTCCAATACTTCGTTGTATTCGTCTGATTTTATGTGACTTTCAGACAGCTTTTTTTCTTCTTCCAATTTTTTTCGCTCTTCTGCCAATTTTTTGCTTTCTTCTACGAGTTTCTTTTTTATTTCTTCGAGAGTTTTTTTATCTTCTTCCAGATGCTTTTTGTCACCTTCCAGTAACTTTCTTTGTCCTTCAATATCCAGTCTCTGCCTGTCTTCAAGTTCTCTCTCTTTCTTTTCCTCATCTGCACGTTTTTTCTCTTCTTCAAGACTGACCCTGTCTTTTTCTTTTTGATCTATATCAATCTGAGCAGACATAACCTTTATTATTATTACAATAAGTGCCAGCAGAATAAATAAAATTATATAACCTGAAGAAGTATCATTACTGTAACCGGACTGGGCAAAAACCGGATTTACAGACATAAGAATTAATATAAAAACAAAGAACTTATACAAATTGTAGAAATTCATTTAAAAATTTCACCTTGCAGGAAGTTTTACTCTATATGAGTAACATCCGTTGCAAGGAGGAGCGAAATCGCTCTCCTCCTCTCTATAAAATCTTATTCAAGCTCTTTTATATAATTTTTAGCTTCTTCTATATGTTCACCTGCCGGAGCTAACATTATATATTTTTTAAAATGTATTAATGATTTTACTATTTTCCCCTGCTCTTTATAAACCAGTCCGACATTAAAATGGATCTTACTATCAGAAGGATCTATATTCAGAATTTTCAGATAACTCTCAAGGGATAACTTCATATTTCCGGCTGTATAATAAGCCTGTCCCAGTTTATTAAGAAGACTTACATCATCCGGTTTTTCCTTTAATTCCTTTTTTAATTCCTTTATAAATTCTTCTTCCTTCCCTCCTTTCCTGTCTTTTTCCTTCTTTTCTTCTCTGATGGTTGTTTCATGTTTCTCTTCCGGAGAGGCACCTTCTATCTGAGAAATGTATTCCCCTGCTTCCTTTTTTAAATTACTATCTTTAGTAAGATTCACGCAGAGTCTTAAATATTTAAGGGCATTAAAAATATTCCCTTTATCCCTGTAAATCATAGCGAGTTCGAAATGTATTCGTTCATCTTTTTTGTTTACCTTGAGGTATTCTTTATAATGAAAAATAGCTTTATCAAAATCAGTGACTTCCTTATATAATCTGGCAAGGTTCATATGTAATTCCACTCTGTCGGGATTATCGTGAAGCATATCTTCATATGTCCTTATTTCTTTATTTATATCTTTCAATTCTACCTTCTCGCTTTTTTCTTCAGTAGATATTTCCTCAATCTGACTGATATAATGCTTTGCTTCTGAAAGTAATTCCGAATTATTTGCTTTTCTGGCACATATTTTAAGATTATCCAGTGCTCTGCCGTATTGCTTCTGTTCCCTGTAAATTAAAGCCATATCAAGATAAATCTGTGCATTATTCGGTTCAATAAAAGAAATTTTCTCATAATAATCCAGTGCTTTTAGCAGATTTCCTTCTTCCTTATATAACAGAGCTATCGAAATATTATTCTGCACATCGTCAGGTTTTTCTTCTAAAATTTTAAGTAAATCAAGGATCTTCTTGTTTTCTTTAACTATCATTTCAGCTTCTTTTAATGTCAGTTCCCTTGTTTCGCGGGTACTTTTTGCATGTTTGAATTCCTTCGTTTTTCTGGCAACAACGTCAGGTTTCACTGCAGGTTCTGCAATGGACAACACTTTTCTTTCCTCCTGTTGTTCCTCAAGTTCTTCAATTCCTTTTATATAATCTCTGGCTTTCTTTTTTAAAGACTCATCAGCCGTTATTTTAACACATAGTTTCAAATGACGAAGAGACTTCAGAATATTATTCTTATCTCTGTATAAGAGTCCTAAGTTAAAATTGGCTTCATCATAATTTCTGTCATGTTGTAAAGATTTTTCATAATACTTCTGAGCCTGCACCAGATCCTTTTTCTCATAATAAATAAGACCGAGTTTATTATAATTTACAGGATCATCAGGATTTGTTTCTATCAACTCCTTATAGTATTCTTCAGGTGATTCATCCTTTTTCTCCGGCTCTTTATATACTTCTGCCATTATTTCTTCCTTTTTCTGTTCATATTTCATAACGGCTTCTTGCTA
>JBEHWO010000057.1:0-24378 GCA_040217695.1 Vulcanimicrobiota bacterium
CATGCCTGGAAGAACAAAGTCAGGAGAAAGAGGATTATTTGTTTTCGGAAGGGGCTGGCCACTGAAATTCCAGAATATGCATTTATCTACGCAAAGGAGTATAGTTGAACAGGTTCTGGGTTTTGGGTTCTTCCTAACCCAACACCCAGCATCTAAAACCTAAAAATTGAATTAGATTATTTTTTACAGTTTTTAAAATCTGCAAAAGTATAGTAGAAATTAAGTGCTTCATAATAAAGAAAGATTTTTTTTAAAGAAGAGAGAAGCGGAATTATTACACAAAACTGTACAAAAAAAATTAAAGAGCCCACTTTCGTGAGCTCTTTAATTTTTTATCCGGCAGGTACTAGCCAGCTCTGGTTAAACTTTCACCGACTTTAATCTGGTCCTGAGCAACTTTACCTCTACCTTCATGTATCTTTGATGCCTGTTTGGAAAGATGATCTCTCAAACTCTCCTTGTTCTTCAACCTGTCCATTTCCTGTTTCTGTCTTTCGTGCTGAATAGTCTGTGCCTGTGTCTGCACAGCCTGCTGATCTGACTGCTGTGAACCAATCATTGACATTTGCTGGGCACCAGAACCCATTCCACCTGCTCCAATTGCGTCTGCCATTTTACGTTCCTCCTTATGTTGTAGCTTGTACTACAATCGATTTTTTCTAAGCTTTAAGCTTATTTTATTTTTCTAAACATGATATCACTTCATTTTAAAAAATGTAAAGTGGTTAAATATAAATTCTTTAAATTTTTTTTTATACTCTTAATCAAGAGTATAAAAATAAATAAAGAGTCCAGAAATGGACTCTTTATTTATTAAGGGACAAACTATTAACCGGTACTGATCAATAGTTGTTGCATATCCTTATTTATTGACTGAGCTGTTTTTGCTCTATTCTTATGTATTTCTGCATCTATTTTTGCAATTGCATCTCTGAGACCTTCCAGAGTCTTTATTCTGTCTTTTTCCGATTTCTGTCTTTCCGACCAGATATTCAAAGCACAATTCTGCTGTGCCTGGGCATCTGATTGCTGTGTAGCTACCATTGACATTGCACTGCTACCGGTTGATAACATTTAATTTCCTCCTTTCATAAATGGAACCCATATACATTTACTAATAAAGAAACATAGCTTTTTTTATCTCTAACAATAGAATTAAAAAAATTATATTAATCATTAGAGAGTTCAATTTCACTGTACCCACCTACAATAACCCCACTTTAATTATAACACAATCTTTCTAAAATGCAATACAAAGATTGTTACACTTATGTTAACATTATGTTAAAAATTTAATCATTTACTTTCATAAAAATCTATAATAGATGATTGCGTTTAAAATGACAGGTGATTTTATATATAAATGAAAATTAATTAAATCTCTCAGGTTCCGGGTTCCGGGTCTCCTTAACCCGACACCCGACACCCATCAACCATAACCCTCATCTATTAATAGATTTATGAAATCAATTATAATTTCCAGTAAAAGTAAATTTACCTGTCGTAAAAAAACACTATCTAAAATATTGATGATATTTGCCTTTTATGATATGATGATTTTATAAATTAATAGAATTGATTTTCAATCATAAACAGTAATGAGAACCTGTAATCGCGTCACGCGTTACGCGTCACCCGTCACGCTTCTCATATTAATTCCCACCGGATTATCAGGGGGTATGAAAAATTGAGAAAAATATTGATAGTTGATGACAAAAATATTGTCAGAGACTTATTAACTGCCACATTGAAGGATAAAAACTTCGAAATACTGAGTGCGTCCACAGGATTTGAAGCAATTGAAATAGCCAGAAAAGAAAAACCTTCTCTGATGTTTCTTGATGTTATGATGCCTGAAATGGATGGCTTTGAAGTATGTGAAACATTGAAAGCACATGAAGATACGAAAGACATATATATTATAGTCCTTACATCTATAAACAGAGAAAAAGAAAGGGAAATTGCTTTCAAATCAGGAGCAGATGATTATCTCACAAAACCCTTCAGACCTCTGGATATATTAAAAAAAATGGAGGAGTTTTTCTCTGAAATATAAATTATGAATAAAAAAAATAATTATACAATAATAGAAGCACCGGTAGATCTGAATAAAGAACTGGAAGAAACAAACAGGCAGATCCTTGCCTATGCCGAAGATATAAACAGGATATACCATCTGGAATATGAAAGAAGAAGAGAACTGGAACTGAATAATAAAAAACTCTCTGCAATAATAAATAATCTTGCCGATGGTCTTATTGTAACTGACAGAGATGAAATTATTCAAACAGCAAATCCCAAAATATGTGAATTATTTAACCTCACAGAAGAACATTGCAAAGGAAAAGCTTTTTCTACTCTTATAAAAAGTGAAAAACTTTCGGAATCCCTGAAAATAGCAGAGAAAGAAAAAAAACCTTTATATAATATAGTAACTAATATAAATATACCTTTTGAAAGATTTTTTTCCGTCAGTATAACCCCTGTAATAGGTAAAAATAAAAATGTAAATTCTATTGTTATTTTATTTCATGATATTACTGCCGAGAACAGAGTTAAACAGATGAAAGAAGAATTTATTACCATAGTATCTCATGAAATAAGAACTCCGGCCAGTGTCATAAAAGGTTATGTGGAACTGTTATTAAGCGAACTGCCAGGGCCACTGAATAAACAACAGAAAGAATTTCTTGTAAAAGTCCTGTCGGACAATAAACTTCTTCTGGACAGAGTAACAGAATTGCTGGAGATTTCAGAAGTCAAAACAGCTCATCTCGAAGTCTGTTCCGAACCTATAGATACAGTTCAGATAATCAAAGCCCTGGTATTTTTAAAGAAAGCTGAATGCCTCTCAAAAGGTATTGAAATTTCATATAAATTCCCTCTGGAAAAAATAGAGATATATACCGACAAAAACAGGTTAAGCAAGGTAATAGAACATTTACTGGGCAATGCAATAAGCTTTACTCCCAGAGGAGGAAAAATAAATATTTCCTATGAAAAATCCGAAGACAGACATAT
Source organism: Vulcanimicrobiota bacterium (assembly GCA_040217695.1). Lineage (GTDB taxonomy): Bacteria > Vulcanimicrobiota > SpSt-956 > SpSt-956 > JAKJGF01 > CALARM01. The sequence continues at coordinate 3,022 of JBEHWO010000057.1, forward strand.
TTTCCATATAATCGATACAGGCATAGGTATACATAAGTCAGAAATTCCCAGAATTTTTGATAAATTCTATCAAATCGAGGAGCCTTTATGTCGCGAGACAGGAGGTCTTGGACTGGGACTTTCAATTGTAAAATATACCCTTTCTGTTCTAAAAGGAAATATATATATAGACAGCGAACCGGGGAAAGGAAGTAAATTCAGTATTTCCATCCCAGATATCAAAGGAGAGCCTATGTCTTGACCTGCCCTAAATGTAAAGTAAAAATGGTGGAACAGAAAAGGCCATTCCATAAAAAAAGAAAATGGATATGCCCTCTGTGCAAAAAAGTCAGAATGGAAACAGTGAAAAAACAAAGAAAAAACTTCAGAAATAATAAATGACAGATATTTTTTACAAAAACTTTGACATACAGTATAAATCATGTTATAATAATCCCGGATATTTGCAATTGCAAGAAAATAAAATTTAACTGCTGTAAGAAATATCCCTTTCTTTGAAGATGTTCTTGTAAATGGTAATTTTTGTTTTGTTTTTGCAAGATTAATTATTTTTTTCAAAGGATGAAGCATGTGGAAACATCTTTAAAGAAAAACTGGAACAGGTTCAAGATAATCAGTTTAACACTATTGTCCCTCGGTCTTTTGATATTAAATAATTGTAATATTCTGTCGGGGCCACCTCAACAGATAACAATTTACTTCAGCGATGAAAACCTTATGTTTCTTGTTCCTGTAACATATGAGATAAAAGAAAAAACTTCTACACCGAAAAAAGCACTGGAATTACTCATTTCATCAGAACCGCCCGGTAAATCCCTTTATAATTTATTTCCAGAGGAAACGACATTATTGAATCTTGAAGTTAAAGACGGAATTGCCTGTCTGGATTTTTCCCGAAATTTCAGGAAGGCCTTTGAAGCGGGAGGAACAGAAGGTAATTTGCTTATATCTTCAATTAACTATACATTATCTCATTTTGAAGAAATAAAAGGTATGAAATTTTTAATGGAAGGTAAAGAAATTGAAACACCGGGCGAACTGGATCTGAAAGAGCCGATTGCAATAGACAGATGGAAAAATCTGTTCTTAACAGGTAAAGAAAGCAGAATCCCTGGAGAAGAAAACAGGGCTACAATTTATTTTCTGGAGCATAAATCACTATTTATAGTACCTGTAACATGCGTATTCCAGGACTCTAAAACATTACCGCAGAATGTCATTCACAGGCTTGTAAAGGGACTTGACGAAGAGTGGGCAAGACCTACCCTTCCTGCCGGCACAGAAGTCTTATCTTTCAGGGTAGAAGATAATGTAGCTTATATTGATTTCAATTCTGCTTTTCTGAAAGTAAAAACTGACATCCCTCCGGAATTAGTGATAAATTCACTTGCTTTTTCTCTTACAGAATTTAATTATATAAAGAAAATCCATATAACAGTAGAAGGTAAAGATTTGAAAAAATATGGCTCTATAAACCTGCCTTCGGCCATTTCAAGACCGGAGGCAATCAATATGATAAAATTAAATGATACCAGAGAAACGGGGGTGAATTTCCGGTTTGCTCACCGACCGGTTATTTGCTTATGAAAAAGCTTATTATAATAATGTTATTTGTTATATCTGTTATCACCGGCGGCTTTTGTGCGGGAGATAAATCAACAAAAATTATAAATATAGATTATAAAGAAACATCTTCGGGAGGAGAATTGATAATACAGGCCACAGGCCCCGTAAAATACTCTTCACAGTTACTGACAGATCCACTCAGAATTGCTGTTGACATACCGGGAGCAGTTCTATCACTCAAGAAAAACAGGGATATAAAAAATGAAATAGTAAAAAATGTAAAAGTAGCTCAAAACTCCCCTGATTCTGTAAGAGTAGTGCTGGAATTAAAAAAACCTGTTTCGCTAAGAATAGCTTCAAGAATAAATCTGGATCAGATAAAATTAAGACTTACCTCTTCAAACGGAGATATACCTGTCGCAGAGACAACTCCCGCTCCCTCAGAGACACCACGGGCAAAGGATGCACCGCCGGGCATCAGTACACAGCAAATAAGAGAGGTAAAATTTGAAGAAAAAAATGATATTCGCAGAATTTTTATAACTACAACAGGGCCGGTAACCTATGAATGGCACAGGTTAAAAAGTCCTGACAGCAGAATTTACATTGATTTTACCGATGCAATACTGGTAGAAAAAAAGCTGTCAGTTCCTGTTGATGATGAAATAATATCTGACATAAGGGTGGCTCAAAATCGAAAATCTCCTAATGTAGTAAGACTTGTATTCAAATTAAACAGCTCCGTAAAAATAAACTTCTACCAGTCAAAGTCTGTAGCCAATCAGTTGATAATGGAAATGGGTAAAGAAACAGTCGATGAAAATTCCATGTCAACAATAGGAACAGGGGCTATCGGTTATCTTACAAACACTGTAAAGACAATAGTCATAGATCCCGGACATGGCGGAGGCGACTATGGAGCTATCAATCCTTCCACAGGCCTCGCAGAAAAAGATGTGACTCTTGATATATCACTGAGGCTTCAGGAACTATTGATTCAAGAAGGATGGAATGCCATATTGACTCATTCCACAGACAGAGACGTAACAAGTTCCGACAGTTCCGATTCAGAGGAGCTATGGGCAAGAGCCAATACAGGAAATAAAAACGATGCAGCTATATTTCTCAGTATCCATTGCGATTCGAGCAGTAAAGAAAAAGTAAGAGGGACAACTACATTTTACTATAAAGATATAGATAAATCTCTTGCATCGGTGATTCATAAGTATTTAATCTCAAGTCTCGGAACAATGGACAGAGGTATTAAAAGTTCAAAATTTTATGTTCTTAAAAATACAAAAATGCCTGCTGCATTACTGGAAATAGCTTTTATAAGTAATTCCGAAGATAGCAAATTATTAGCAAATGCAACCTTCCGTCAGAAGGTTGCCAGGGCTATTTTTGAAGGTATTTGCGAGTATACGACCTATCCTGCAGTAGTAGGAGGCAAATAAATTTTGCCATATAAATTTTTAAAATTTCTATTGTCTATTTAATATATTAGTGATAAAATCATGAAGTATTTTATAATTTACCGGAATAAAAAACTGAAACAACTGAATATTACAGCCAGAAGAGCCCTTTGCATCAGGGTTTCTAAAAAATTTACATGAAATTGTTAAGATAAAGAGGAAAAAAATTTTTTTTCTAGAAGATAAAGGGATATATTTTTGTTTTACAAAAGAAAATATTTTTCTCTCCATGAGATTTTAAATAAATTAAAGTAGAAATTTGTGAGAGTTCATTCTCGTGATATATAAAGGTGTTGTATGAGTAGTTTAGGGAGAAAAAACAACAAGGTGGTGGTGATAGAGTGGCGAATAGCCGACCGATAGGCCTTTTTGATTCAGGAGTGGGAGGATTAACAGTAGCTGCCGAGATTTTTTCGCAATTACCTAATGAAGAGATCTATTACTTCGGTGATACGGTTCATGTACCCTATGGTTCGAAATCACCTGCTGAATTGAAAACTTACGTTACAGAAATATTAGAATTTTTAAGAGAAAAGCATATAAAAATGGCAGTAATGGCCTGCAATACAACTTCTGCTGTCGTACTGCCCGAAATCAAAGGTAAATATGAATTTGATATACTGGGAGTTATACTGCCCGGTTCTCAGGCAGCGATTAAAGCTACCAGAAACAAGAGAGTAGGAGTAATAGGGACAAATGTTACAATTGTGAGCCATGCCTATTCAAGAGTGATAACAAGTCTTGACGGGGTTCGCAATGTTTATGCTCAGGCATGTCCGAAACTGGTTCCTCTGGTTGAAAGAGGAGAAGTAACTTCCCGGAGAGCCAAAAGGATAGTAGACGAATATCTGACAGACCTTAAAAGAGTTAAAATAGATACTCTCGTCCTGGGTTGCACCCATTATCCGTTCCTGAGAGATATTATTCAGGAAAATATCGGAAGTAATGTTAATTTAATTGACCCCGCTTATTACACAGTTCAGGCAATAAAGGAACTTTTAGTCAGAAAAGATATGTTAAGGGAAGATGATACTCCTCCGGAACATCAATATTTCGTAAGTAAAGATCCCATGCATTTCAAATCAGTCGGGGAAAAATTCCTTGGATGTTCCATTCCGAATGTTACAGAAATAGATCTTTCCCCTGTACTGATGGAAGTCTGAAGCAATTATATTTTTTTTTATTTTTTTAAAGCGTCTACTTTTGTAGACGCTTTAAACTTTTGAAAGGAGTTATCTATGGAAAGAAAAGACGGCAGAAAAAACAATGAACTTCGTAAGGTAAAGATAATACGTAATTACATAAAATATGCCGAAGGTTCGGCTCTGATAGAAATGGGAAACACAAAGGTAATATGCACTGCTTCCGTAGAAGACAGAATTCCTTCTTTCATAGAAGAAGAAGGAGGAGGAAGAGGATGGTTAACCGCAGAATATGCAATGCTTCCGAGAGCAACTCAGACCAGAAACAGACGTTCCTCTTCAGGGAGAGCCAGTGAAATACAGAGACTCATAGGAAGAACTCTGAGATCGGTAGTGGATTTAAAAGCCATAGGAGAAAGAACTATAATACTGGATTGTGATGTAATACAGGCAGACGGAGGTACGAGAACAGCTGCTATTACAGGTGCATTTATAGCTCTCTGTGATTCTATAAGATATCTTATAAAAGAAAAAGATACAGGCAAAGGTGCACTGAGAAGTTATATCGCAGCAGTAAGCGTTGGATTAAAAGACGGTGAAGAATTACTGGATCTGAATTACGAAGAAGATTCAAAGGTAGATGTAGATTTTAACCTGGCCATGACTTCTTTCGGAGAGATTGTAGAAATACAGACTACCGCAGAAGGCCGGCCTCTGTCGGAAGTCCAGCTTCAAAGTTTACTTGCAACCGGGAAAAGAGGTATTTCTTTACTCATTGAAAAACAAAAAGAAATACTTGGAACAGATATATTGGAGATATTTGTTAGTGAGTAGTGAATAGTGAGTAGTGAATAGAAAAGCTAATGTATGCTACTCACTGCTCACCACTCACCACTCACTACTACCATAACAAAATAAGAGGTGAACAGTGAAAAGTGATGGGCTATATGCCTGTCACCCGTGACGCGTAACGCGTCACGCGTCACGTATTTATGAAAAAAGTGAACAAAGAGCTTTTACTTGCTACAAAAAACAAACACAAACTGGAAGAGTTATCCCATATACTTGCTCCTCTGGACTGGGACGTAAGGGCATGCAATGACGAAGAATATCCTGAAGTTCCGGAAACAGGAAACACCTTTGATGAAAATTCATGGATAAAAGCGAGAGCACTGGTTGACTATACAGGTAAACTCTGCGTGGCAGACGATTCCGGGCTGGAAATTGATGCGCTGGATGGTATGCCCGGGGTTATGTCTGCAAGGTTCGGGGGGCCGGGAGCGACTTACGGGGAAAAAAACTTAAAAGTCCTTTCCATGCTAAAAGATGTTCCTGAAGAAAAAAGGACTGCCAGGTTTATATGTGTTGCATCTCTTGTCTGGCCTGACAGACGGACTGAATTTTTCAGAGGAGTATGTGAAGGAAGGATTGCTTTTTCTCCTTCAGGTAATAACGGTTTCGGATATGATCCTATTTTTTATATCCCTTCCATGAAATCTACCATGGCAGAGCTTTTGCCTGATGTAAAGAACCGGATAAGCCACAGGGCAATAGCTTTCAAGAAGCTTGCAGATTTTTTATTAAAAAATACGATATAAAACCTTGACAATCTATTTTTTTTTCAGTATACTATTGTTTACTGTAAAGAACGGGGCGTAGCTCAGCTTGGCAGAGCACATGGTTTGGGACCATGGGGTCGGAGGTTCAAATCCTCTCGCCCCGATAGTACGAGCGCTCATAGCTCAACGGATAGAGCAACGGACTTCTAATCCGTAGGTTAGAGGTTCGAATCCTCTTGGGCGCGTGATATGGCGAGCGTAGCTCAGCTGGTTAGAGCGCTGGTCTGTGGAACCAGAAGTCGTGGGTTCAAATCCCATCGTTCGCCCCAGAGGTTCAGGCGCCCGTAGCTCAACGGATAGAGCGTCGGACTTCGGATCCGCCGGTTGGGGGTTCAAATCCCTTCGGGCGCGTTTAGAGAGAATTTTTGGGTCGCTAGCTCAGGTGGTAGAGCACCTGATTTTTAATCAGGGTGTCACAGGTTCGAGCCCTGTGCGGCCTACCAGGACATAATGCGTGATGCGTAATGCGTAATGTGTAATATGTAATGTAGAACACTCACGCATTACGCATTACTCTTTAGATGCAAAATCCCGGGTCGTTAGCTCAGTCGGTAGAGCACCTGACTCTTAATCAGGGTGTCACAGGTTCGAATCCTGTACGGCCTATCAGTCTGTGAGTCGTGAGTCGTGAGTCGTGAGCAGAAATTTATTACCCACTCACCACTCACTGTTCACCACTCACCCGTTAAAGGGCGAGTGATGGAAAGGCAGACATGCAAGACTTAGGATCTTGTGGGGGTGACCCCGTGAGAGTTCAAATCTCTCCTCGCCCATGAATTAATAGAATTTCAATAAGCGGAAGTAGCTCAGTGGTAGAGCATCTGCTTGCCAAGCAGATGGTCGCGAGTTCAAGTCTCGTCTTCCGCTCTATTTTTAATTAATAGCAATCAGCAGTCAGAATTCAGCCGTCAATTATAACACAATTCTCTTTCCTGAATACTGACAGCGGGAAGCTTATAAAAATTGTGAGGGAACATTATGCAAGTTACAGTAAATAAATTACCGGGGAGTCGTGTGCTCTTAAATATTGAAGTTGAGACACAGAAAGTTACAGGTGCTTTTAATAAAGCTTATGACGTTCTGAGCAGAAAAACCAGTATACCGGGGTTCAGAAAAGGGAAAGTACCCAGAAAAATACTTGAAAGAGCTATAGGAAAAGATTTAATCTCTGAGGAAGCATGTAATTTATTGCTGGCAGAAGCCTATACACAGGCCATAAAAGAAACAGATATTTTTCCTCTCGGTGAACCGGAACTGGATGTAAAAAAGATAGAAGAAGGAAATCCCATGGTTTTCACCGCAGAAGTAGATGTAAAACCCTTACTTTCAGTGCCTGATTATAAGTCAATTCAGCTAGAAATAGAAAAAGACAGATATAATGTCAGTGACAAACAGGTAGAAGAGAGCCTTGAAGTTTTCAAAACTCAATTTGCGGAAACAAAAGAAATAAAAGATAGAGGCCTTCAGACAGGGGATTTTGTAGATTTCACGATGAATCTTACCGAATTTGACTCTGACGGAAAGGAAGTAAAAGGAGATACAAACAGGAAAAGGGCTTTCTTCAAAGAACATGCAATAGATCCTTCCATAATGAAGGAAATGGGAGGCATGAAGGTAGATGAAACAAGAGAATTTACCATTACAGAGAATGAAAAGAAGATTTCTTATGCTGTCAGCTTAAATTCTATTACGGAAGTTCAGCTCCCTGAACTTACCGATGAATTTCTGCAGAAAAATACTCAGTTTAAAAGTATTGATGAATTAAAGGAAAATTTTAAAAAAGAATGGGAACATATCCTTGCTGACAAGAAGAAAGGATATATAAAAGAAAATTTATTTAATAAACTTGTTGAACTCATAGAAAAAGACGGCGGTATTGAAATACCGTTATATCTGTTGAATACAAAAGTAACAAACCTTATGAACAGTCACATAGTGCAGCTTTCCCAGAATCATTCGTCTCTTGATGCTTATTTAACACAATCAGGTATTACAAAGGAAGAATATGTTGAAAAACTTAAAGAGGAAGCTACAAGGTCTATAAAAATAGATCTTGTCATAGATTCTATAGGCAGTAGCGAACAGATAAATATACCTGAAGAAGAAGTCAGGAATGCCGTAAGGAAGCTTGAATTCTTCAAAGACAAAGGAAAATCCAATAAAAACCTTGATAAAAGGGACTTTGAAGATTATATGAAGATCCAGATGAGGAAACAGAAAATTATAGATTTTCTCCTCAACAGTATCAATGTTATAGAAAATTAGCCAATATTGGAGGTAAAAATCAGTGAATAATTATGAAGAAAATAATATAAAAGCCTCTTATCTTGTCCCCATGGTTGTTGAACAGACACCCAGAGGTGAAAGATCTTATGATATATATTCCCGTCTGTTAAAAGAGAGAATAATTTTTATAGGAAGCCCCATAGATGATGTATCGGCCAATCTCATCATTGCCCAGCTCCTGTTTCTCGAGAAAGATGATGCCGATAAAGATATAGATTTGTATATTAACAGTCCGGGAGGTTCCACTACATCGGGTCTGGCTATTTATGACTGTATGCAGTTAGTAAAACCTGATGTATCAACTATATGTATGGGCCTTGCCGCGAGTGCTGCCGCTATTTTACTCGCAGGCGGTACAGCAGGCAAACGATATGCTCTCCCCTATTCCAGAATCCTCATACATCAGCCTTGGATAAGAGGGCTGGGAGGACAGGCAACAGATATAGACATACATGCCCAGGAAATTATGAGAACAAGACGCATTATGAATGAAATACTTGCCCATCATACAGGTAAACCTATAGATAAGATAAAACATGATACGGAGAGAGATTATTACATGTCTCCCGACGAAGCAAGAGAATACGGTATTATAGATAAAATAATCAGCAAAACCACAAGATAAACCTGCCCTCAATTTACTCAAACAAGGAAGTGAAAGATATTGTTTAAATTTGGAGATGATACTAAACCGGTTAAATGTTCCTTTTGCAGTAAAAGTCACCAGCAGGTCAGAAAACTGATAGCAGGCCCCGGCGTTTATATATGTGATGAATGTATAGAACTCTGTAATGATATTATAGAAGAAGAACTGGGTAAAAGAGTTGAAAAGAGCTTTCGTTTTCGCGGATTGCCCAAACCTAAAGATATAAATACTATTTTCAATCAGTATGTTATAGGACAGGATAAGGCGAAAAAAGTTCTCTCCGTAGCAGTATATAATCATTATAAAAGGATAAACTCGAAGATTCAGGCAGATGATGTTGAACTGCAGAAAAGTAATATCCTTATGATAGGCCCTACAGGGTGCGGGAAAACATACCTGGCTCAGACTCTTGCGAAAATACTCGATGTCCCCATAGCAATCTCTGATGCCACATCTCTGACTGAAGCAGGTTACGTAGGAGAAGATGTGGAAAATATCCTGCTCAGGCTTATACAGGCAGCGGATTATGATATAAAAAAGGCAGAAAAAGGTATTATCTATATAGATGAAATAGATAAAATAGCAAGAAAATCAGAGAATCCCTCCATAACAAGAGATGTTTCAGGAGAAGGGGTACAGCAGGCATTGCTCAGGATCCTTGAAGGAGAAACAGTAAATGTTCCTCCCCAGGGAGGAAGAAAACATCCCCATCAGGAATTTATACAGATAAATACTACAAATATATTATTTATCTGCGGCGGTTCTTTCGACGGCCTGGATAAAATAATAGAATCCCGTATAAGCACTAAAGCCATGGGGTTCCGTGCCAAAATAGATACAAAAGCAAAAAAAGAAAAGAAAATGGGTGAAATTTTAAACCATGTTCTTCAGGAAGATCTTCTTAAATTCGGAATGATACCTGAATTTATAGGAAGATTGCCTATTATAGCAACTCTTCATCCTTTAGATGAAGAAGCACTCGGGAAAATTCTGACTCTTCCCCGTAACGCTCTCATAAAACAATATGAGAAAATATTTTATATGGATGGAGTTGAACTTGTATTCGCTCCCGAAGCCATTACTGCCATAGCAAAAGAGGCAAAAAAGCGTAAAACAGGTGCAAGGGCTCTCAGAACTATCCTGGAAGATGTAATGCTTGATATAATGTATGAAATTCCATCTCAAACCTCTATCCAGAAAGTCCTTATGACGGAAAAAGTAATAACAGACAGGATAGAACCTATATATGAAACTGTAGAAGAAGGTAAGAGAGAGAAGTCTGCATAATAATATAGAACAGAACAGAGGGTTACATGTGAATAAAATACTCCTCCGTTCTGTTTTTAGATTCCAGGGGTTGTTTTTAACAGGTCCTCTATGTTATAATCGTTAAACAGGAGTTACGCATTTTGTCATTGCGAGGAGCAGAGCGACGAAGCAATCCCAACAATTTCTGTTGTAATAATGGGATTGCTTCGCTTCGCTCGCAATGACTGATTCTTCTGTATTTTTTGCGTAAGTCCTGGTTAAAGTTAGCTACCGGCAATCAGCTTTTACTGAGGTGAGATAAATAATAACATGCTTATGCTCAGTAAGGCAATGTCCGGGAAGCCGGTGAAGAGTAAGTATCCTGCTCACTCTTCACCAGAGATTAAAAAAGATTGTAGAGGGAAATATGATATATGAGAAATAAAATAGATTTTGAGATGACAACAAATATAGTAAGGGCAATAGCTTTTATAGTGGCTATAATATTTTATTTTACCCAGATTCCTGGAGGCCGTTCTTCAGAAATCAGTATGAAGCAGCTCAATGCGTATTTTTCAACTTCCCCTGCCATTACAAAAAAAATTGACTCCTATGTAAAAAAACTGGAAACTGCAGGAGGAGTAAAGACTGTAAGAAATGAAAAAATTCTTAACAAAGATAAACTCATAAAATATCTTGCCGATGAAGACAGCATAAAAAGTGAATATGCACCTTTTTATAATTACAAAAATATATTTAATGCGGGAATACTGGCTCTCCTGTATATCATTACCGCTATAGTACTCACAAAAAGCTTACCCTATAATCCTGTTTTCAGTATTATTTTTGCTTCTGTAGATTTCCTGCTGGCCACTCTGTTTATATTCTGGACAGGCGGTATAGAGAGTCCTTTTATTTTTATGTATATTCTCCCTGTAGTACACATAGCGACACAGATTGGATTTTCTTATTCTCTGGGAGTTGCTGCACTGAGTGCCGTCATAATATTTCTCTGTTCAAACCTGCTGGGTTTTTACGGTGTTGAAGCCATAAAAGATCCTTTTAAATCAATAATTCCTTTCACAGCCTTACTCGGATTGAGCGGATTTCTTGTGGGAACAATATCCAGGATGTTATCTCCCATGTCGGCCACTCATATAGTTGTAGATGAAACTCCGAAAAGGCTGGAAGATATAACAAGAAAATATCAGGCTCAGAGTAAAGAATTACAGAAATATTTAAATATGGAAGAAAATTTCAGAAGAAAACAGAGAGAATTTCATGGTATACATGAAATTATCCAGGAAATAGTATCAGAGGTAGACATAAAGAAACTCCTACCTCTTATCATGATAAAAGCCGCAGAAGAATGTGAAGCAAGAGTAGGAGCCACACTTTTAAAAACAACATCAGGGGAATTAAGGGTTTATGAAAGATATAATCTATCCCCCGTATCAGAACAGATATTCACCTCCAGATACGGAGAAGGTATACTGGGAACAGTCGCTTTAAAAGGGGAATCTGTATCACTTGCAAAAAGCGACAACGATCCCCGTTTCTCTTATTTTGCCAGATGCCCGGAAAGGGTTCAGAATATACTCTGTGTACCCATGAACAACAAGGGAGAAAACAAAGGGGTCATTATTGTATGTAATAAACTTACAGGAGACAGATTCAGCGATGATGACCAGAGAACCCTTTCGATACTTGCAGGTATAGCAGCCTCTGCTATTGCAACGGCAGAACTTTTTATAGAAATCGGCAATAAAAACGAAGAACTGGCAGACGCATATACAAAGCTTGAAAACAGTGTTGAAGATACTATTACTACCCTTGCAGAAGCACTGGATGCAAAAGACAATTATACAAGAGAACATTCCAAAAGGGTATGTAAATATGCTGTGGCACTTGCAGGAGATCTCGGCCTTAATGATGAACAGATAGAGCTTATCAGAAGGGGAGCACTGCTCCATGACATAGGCAAAATAGGTATACCTGACAGAATATTATTTAAACCGGAAGGATTGACAGATGATGAGTTTGCCATAATAAAATCTCATGTTACTGAAGGTGCAAAGATAATACAGAAAGTAGATATACTGAGTGATCTTACAGAGATAGTAAAATATCATCATGAAAAATTTGATGGTACCGGTTACCCCGGTGGTCTTAAAGGAGAAAAAATCCCTCTCGGTGCAAGAATTGTGGCAGTATCTGATACCTATGATGCTATGACTACTGACAAGCCCTATCGTAAAGGTTTTTCCCCTGAAGTAGCACTTGAGAAAATGGCCAAATTTGCACCTGCCCAGGTAGGTATGGATATTTTCATGGCCTTTGAAAAAATGATGAGGAAAAATTCTTTCTTCAGAATGTGAAGAGTGAAAAGTGAAGAGTGAAATTTACGCGTGACGCGTCACGATTCTCATATCACGCATCACCGGTTACGAATCAGACAAAAAAATAAAAATAAAAAAGGACGTATATTTATATGCAAATGAAATCAGTATATGAACCACATGAAATAGAAAAAAAACTTTATAATCACTGGATGGAAAAAGATTATTTCAAAGTAACTGTAGATAAGGATAAAAAACCTTTTACCATTCTTATTCCTCCTCCCAATGTTACAGGTTCGTTACATATGGGTCATGCTCTTGATAATACAATACAGGATATGATAATACGTTTTCGCCGTATGCAGGGCTATAATACCCTGTGGATTCCCGGCACAGACCATGCAGGAATAGCGACACAGAATAAAGTTGAAAAAGAAATTGCAGAAAAAGGACTCACGCGTAAAGACCTTGGAAGAGAAGAATTCCTGAAAAGAGTATGGGCGTGGAAAGAAAAATACGGCAGGAATATTGTATACCAGCTTCAGAGGCTCGGAGTGTCCTGTGACTGGAGCCGTGAAAGATTTACCATGGACGATGTATGCTCCAGGGCTGTAAAAACTGCATTCAAAGCACTTTTTGATAAAGGACTTATATACAGAGGTAAATATATAATTAACTGGTGTCCTCGATGTCTCACAGCTCTTTCGGATCTGGAGGTTTTACATGAAGAAACAGAAGGAAATCTCTATCATATAAACTATCCTTTTTTAGAAGGAGACGGAGGAGTAATAGTTGCCACAACAAGGCCGGAAACAATGCTCGGAGATACGGCAGTAGCAGTTCATCCACATGATGAAAAATACAGAACCCTTACAGGGAAAACACTGACGCTTCCCATACTGAACAGAAAAATTCCTCTTATAGGAGATGAATATGTAGATCCGTCCTTCGGAACGGGAGCAGTAAAGATTACTCCTGCTCATGACCCCAATGATTTTGAAGTGGGAAACCGTCATAAGCTGGAACAGATAGTGGTTATTGATGAAAAGGGTATAATGACGGATGAAGCGGGACCTTATAAAGGTATGTCACGGGAAGAATGTCGTAAAAAAATTATTGACGATCTTAAAGAAGGGGGATTCCTGATAAAAGTTGAGCCCTATGTTCATGGTGTGGGTAAATGTTACAGATGTAATACTTCTATAGAGCCTCATATTTCAGAACAATGGTTCTGTAAAATGAAAGAACTATCAGAGCCTGCCATAGAAGCAGTTCAAAAAGGGCATATGAAGTTTTTCCCCGAGAAATACAAAGATCTATATCTTTACTGGATGGAAAACATAAAAGACTGGTGTATTTCCAGACAGCTATGGTGGGGTCACCGTATACCTGTCTGGTACTGTGATGACTGTAATAATTATTTTGCTTCCATAGAGACTCCTACTGCATGTGAGAAATGTAACAGTCGGTCCATACATCAGGAATCCGATGTTCTGGATACATGGTTCAGTTCCGGCCTGTGGCCTTTATCTACCATGGGATGGCCGGGAGAAACGGAAGATATAAAATATTTTTATCCCACCTCTGTTCTTGTTACAGCCAGAGATATTATATACCTCTGGGTTGCAAGAATGATGATGATGGGACTGGAATTTAAAGGAGATGTGCCTTTCCATCACGTCTTTATTCATGCCACAATACTCAATTCGGAAGGAAAAAGAATGAGTAAATCCCTGGGAACAGGTATTGATCCCCTCGAGCTGATGGATAAATACGGTACAGATGCAACAAGATTCGGGCTCACCTATATGACTGCTCAGGGGCAGGATGTAAAATTCACAGAAGAAAGACTGGAAATGAGCAGGAATTTTGCCAATAAAATCTGGAATGCCACAAGATTTACGTTAATGAATCTGGAACATTTTACTCCAGGAAGTACATCAATTAATGAACTTACACTGGATTTGCCTGATAAATGGATAATAAGCCGATATGCAGGTCTTGTTACAAAAATGACCTACAGTTATGCCAACTATGAATTCAGTGAGGGAGCAAGAGAATTTTACGAATTTTTCTGGAATGAATTCTGTGACTGGTATCTTGAAATTTCAAAATTATCTCTCAATTCCACTGATGAGAAGAGAAAATTTACTGTACAGTATGTTCTCTGGTATATACTTACAGGTTCTATAAAACTCCTCCATCCTGTCATGCCTTTTATTACAGAAGAACTGTGGTCCTATCTGCCGGGAAGCAGCGGGACTGTAATGTTTGCCGAATGGCCTTCCATAAATGAACATATGATAGATAAAAAAGCTGAAGATGAAATGAATGTAATGTCAGGCATAATAAAATCAGTAAGAGCTCTGAGAGGCGATCTGTCTGTTGCTCCATCAAAAGAAATACAGATCTCTATAGAAGCACCTGAAGAACAGGACAGGCTTCTTATAGAAAAAAATTCTTCTTATATAAGTAAGCTCGGAAAAATCAGTGAACTTACCGTACTGTCATCCTTTGAGAAAAAGCCAGAAATGGCCTTTTCGAATTGTTTCCAGACCATGGTTATATATATGCCTGTAAAGGATCTCATTGATATAGACCAGGAAAAGAAAAAACTGGAAAAAGAAATTGAAAAGCTGGAGAAAGACCTTAAAAAAATGAATCAGAAACTTACAAACGAAGCTTTTTTAGGGAAAGCTCCTCCTGAGATTATAAATAAAGAAAAAGCCAGAAAAGAAGAAACAGCCTTTAAACTGAACAGTATAAAGGAGAGACTCGCTGTTTTTAATAATATTTCGTGAGTCGTTATAATCGTGACGCATAACGCGTTACGCGTGACGGGTGGTTCGTGACGCGTAACGCGTTATGCGTGATGCGTGTTTTCACCGGTACCGGGCAACCGTGTTCGCCCCTACGACTCACTTTTCATTTTTTACGACTCACGACTCACTCTTATAATGACTGAAAATATCTTCTATTAATTCCTCAATTTCTCTATATTTTCCCTCTTTTAATAATTCAGGGATATTACTTTCCACAAGGGTTTCCCAGAATTTTTTTCTTTTTTCCCGTACCGGAATTTCTTTCTGTACCCTCTCTCTCATGGTTCCAAGCATGGACGTAAAAGTGCCATATGCTTCAGTATAAATACTTTCAAGATCTTTTCTTACTTTTTTTGAGAGACAGGGACTTTTGCCGGATGTAGAAACTGTTATTATAAAAGGGCCTCTTCTGATACAGGAGGGAACAATAAAATCACAGAGCTGCGGTTCGTCGACAATATCTGCCATTATTCCAAGTTCTCTTGTTTCTTCATAAACTGATTTATTTACCTGTGAAGAATCTGTTGCGGCAATTACAAGAAAAGCACCTTTCAGATCACCTTTCTCATATGCTCTATTAATAAAGGTTATTTTATTCTCCTGCGAAAGTCCTATTAAACAGTCTGTTATAGAAGGAGCTATTACCGATACAGACCCTCCTGAATCGAGTAAAGAACAGACCTTCCTTTCGGCTACTATGCCGCCGCCTATGACAATGCATTTTCTACCGGAAAGGTTTAATAACATCGGATAATAAGTGGATTTTATACTCACTATTCACTGCTCACTATTCACTATTTATAGTTTTCTGGATATTTTTTACCTGTTTCGGTAATCAGGACTGACCGAAAAACAACTCCCGCAATTATTATAAAGATTAGTATCCTCGCGTGACGCGTCACGATATTATGGCTCCCGGTGAAACGGGTAATATCAGCCTCTCAATTCCCTTAAAATCATATATGCTCCCCCGGAAAGAAGTTTTTCTGCCAGCTCTTTCCCCAATTCTTTTCCCCTGTTTCTGTCTCCCCTTACTTCTCCTCTGAAGAATTTCTTCCCGTCCGTACTGGCAATAAATCCTTTCAATATGAGGCCATTACCGGATATTGATGCAGATGCACCTGCAGGTATCTGACATCCTCCCTCTATGGTGAAAAGAAAACTTCTTTCGGCAGTTATTTCATCTCTGCTGACAGGATCGTCTATTTCTTTTAGCAGTTCCATAACCTGTTTATTATCTTTTCTTACCTCCACCGCAATAGCTCCCTGTCCGGCAGACGGAATTACCATATCAGTAGAAAGATATTCGGTAATCCTGTTTTTCAGGTTCATCCTTATAAGACCTGCCGCTGCGAGTATGAGTCCGTCAAATTCCAATTCTTCAAGTTTTCTGAGCCTTGTATCCAGATTTCCTCTTATGTCTTTTACGATAAAATCAGGTCTCAGAGAAAGAATCTGAGCTTTTCTTCTGAGACTGCTCGTTCCTATAATTTTTCCTGAAGGAAGATCGTGAAGTTTTCTGCCATCATTTGAGATAAATACATCTCTCTTATCTTCTCTTTCGGGAATCGCTCCTATACATAATTCATCCGGCAGTACAGAAGGAAGATCTTTCAGACTGTGTACGGCTATATCTATGGTTTTTCTCAAAAGTTCCTCTTCTATTTCTTTTACAAATAATCCTTTATCACCTATTTTAGATAAAGGTGTATCCAGTATTTTATCCCCTTTAGTTTTTATTATTTTAAGAACAGAAGAGTACCCTCTTTCCTGAAACTTCGTCATGATGTATTCAGACTGTATAAGGGCCAGCCTGCTGCCTCTTGTACCTATGATTATTTCTCTCTGCAATGCTCTTCTCCCCTATTTCGGCTGGTTCCCGGCTTTCTGAACATAGGTCATTCTGAGTGTTGAGAGAAGGTTTCTGAAGTCCTGAGATTGTTTTGTGTCTATCACAGGACTTACTGCTTCAATAATAGCTCCCATACTGTCTATGGCAAGTTTTGCCTGCTTCAAATCAATCTTCGAGCCTTCTCCGGGAATAAGTCCGAGAGAGTCATAGGCTTTATTACCAAGGATTCCTATAAAATTTGCAAGTAATATTTCCACATCCGGAAGTTTTACATCTTCCATTTTCTTTTCTGTCATAAACAGTTCCTCCTTTGAATCGTAACGCGTGACGCGTGACGCGTGACGCGTGGATTATTATCTTACAAAAACATCTAAAGCTCTGTCAGATATTTTTTCATGTTATCCAGAAATATTTTATTATATTCTTCTTCTTTACCGGAAAAACCTGCATAAAAGGCTTTATCTGAATGTTTAAACAGTATTCTTATAATTCTCCTGGATGTATAAAATGTTATAATCATGCCGGCCATCATAAGGAAACATCCTGCATATACTACAGGTATACCCGGATCTTTTTTTATCTGAAGACCTGTATATTCTATTACCCTGTTGAATGTAAATTTATAACCTTCAAAATCACTGGATATACCTTTCTCAAAGAGCCCGAGTTCATGCCAGGAAGGTTCTTTATGTTTATCCATAAATTCCCTGCATATCTGTAATGTAACAGCAGGATTGACAGGGAAATAAGACCGGGATTTTACAGTATTTCCATCAATAAACATATCGGGATAAAAATATCCACTTTTAACTATCCAGTCATTGGGAAGAATAAAAAAATTACTGCCATAGACAGGATTTCCCCTCTCATCAAGAGGAATAAAATAATCTTCCTTTATTCCGTCAGGTGATATAACGGAAAATTCCAGAGCTGCCATGCCCCAGTCTGCCTGATAAAAGACAAGGCCTTTATATTCCAGAGGATCATTAACAGATATGGTTTTTTCCAGTATTTTCCTGTTACCTTCCAGAACTTCAAGATCACTGAAATACTGTTTTATTCTATGATTTTCATATAAATCCAGATGAAAATTTTTAAGTCTTACCTGAAAATTTTCTTTCTCAGCCCTGTAGACATTCTGCTGGCCAACCTCCAGGAGAGTAACATAATCTTTATAACCTGTAATCCCGCCATATATAGCTCCGGCAAATATTACAAGAATACTTATATGAATTATAAAAGGACCCCATTGTTTTAAATATCCTTTTTCACCATATATATGAACATTACCATCATTGTCTTTTTCCTGCTTCACGTAAAAACCGTCCCTGCAGAGATATTTTAAAATTTTATCACATGCTTCTGCAGAAGATATTGAAAGGTTCGTGAAATTTTTATAAAAATCAAGAGGCATGACTGTTTTCTTACCTTTAATTTTATTGGCCGTATGTTCTATAGAACAGATAGTTATATTTATGCCTATAATGGCAAGCAATATTCTGTAGAGAAGAGAGTTATAAAGATTATTAAAACCAGAGGCAATTATAATATGATACCAGAAAGGAGAGTAAATATTTTGATACATATCGGTCTGTTCACTCTGAGGTATAAGAGTTCCTGCTATTGATACAATTGCAAGAAGGATTATAAAAAAGACTGCCACTTTCATGGAAGTAAAAAACATCCATATGTAATCTATAACATTTTTTTTATTATCCTTCAAGGTATAACTCCATTATAAAATCGTGATGCGTGACGGGTGATGCGTGATGCGTAATGCGTAATGCGTGATGCGTGATGCGTGATGCGTGATCCGTGTTTTCGACGGTACCGGACGAACACGGTGGTTCGCCCCAGATCACTTTTCACTACTCACTTTTCACTATTTTACATTCTCTTCGTATCAGTCAGACTTTTCAAAAAACTCACAATAACACCTGTTTCGCTATCACTAAAATCTTTACCGAGTTGCAAAGCTCCCATCTCTTTTACGGCTTCTTCAATAGTTTTTATTGCACCATCATGATAATAGGGAGCAGTAAGAGCAATATTCCTGAGCATGGGAACTTTAAACATGTATTTATCTGCTTCATCTTTTGTTAATTCATAACGACCTGTATCTGCAGGATTCTTATAAGGCTTTACCAATCCAATTTTCTGGTACATATTCCCGCCAAGGAGAGGCCCTGCATGGCATGTGACACAGCCGGAGGAAATAAACATATTCAGACCCTTCTGTTCATCACCTGTGAGGGCATCATATCTTCCTTTTATAAAATCATCAAAACGATCGTTTGTTTTCAGGGTTCTTTCATAAGAAGCTATTGCTCTGTTTACATTATTAACATTAATCGGTTTTTTTTCCTTCACGAATGCTTTTTGGAATAAATCCTTATATTCTTTACTCAATTTCTCCTTCATATTTTTATGATATGTCATATGGCCTTTTAGCTGTTCTTCAAGTGTTGCAGCACGTCCGTCCCAGAACTGCGCAAATTGATAACCGGCATTGAGTACGGTAGGAGAATTTCTGTGTTTACCGTCTGTGCCTTTAGAAAAAGGAAGATTATCAACTCCCCCTTTTTTGTTATCCACAGCATGACAGGTATTGCAGGATTCTTTCCCATTTTCAGAAAGTTTCTTTTCAGAATAAAGTTTTTCCCCGAGTCTTACAAGCTCTTCTGTATCTTCATCTGTTCCCGCCATTTGCTCTGGTATGAAACCGAATATAGAAGATACCTGTTTTACAAGAATAGCAGGCTCCATTCCTGTATTTACAGTCGGTTTTGCATCAAAAGAGCCCTGTCCGGAAGGCTGACAATTTACTACAAAAATAATAGAAATAAACATGAGAACAGCAAGGGAAAATGTTTTTTTCATAAAAACTCCTTCTGCGACTTAACGATAATAGCACCTGCACTGCTTACGTAGCCACACTTATCTCCTATCCATACAGGAGCCATACCTTATAAGAGGCGTGACGCGTAACGCGTGACGGGTGGTTCGTAATGCGTGATGCGTTATAATCGTGACGCGTAATGCGTGTTTTCACCGGTACCGGGCGAACACAGTGGTTCGCCCCTGCGACTCACCACTCAAGAATCACCAATCACGACTCAATACACAAGATCTTTTTCTTTTAATTTATCTTTAAAAAGGCTGTAAACCCAGGTCTGATATATTATTACAATGGGAACAAAAATAAGAGCCACAACAAGCATTATCTTCAATGTAAGAGGGCTTGATGAAGAATTATATATTGTCAGGCTGAATAAAGTGTCTATACTCGATGGAAG
Organism: Vulcanimicrobiota bacterium; assembly: GCA_040217695.1. GTDB lineage: Bacteria > Vulcanimicrobiota > SpSt-956 > SpSt-956 > JAKJGF01 > CALARM01. Next base: position 23,310 of record JBEHWO010000057.1, read on the forward strand.
CATAACGGGATAGATGCCTGTAACACCAAAAAATGTGGCGCTCACTATAGTCAGACATGATGAAAACCATGCCTTCCACCAGGCTTTTTTATGTATGAACAATCTGGATAATATGAGTCCTGTAACGGTCAATAAAGGAATAATAAACAGAACAGGCATATGGATATAATTATTAAAGAGCTCTGTAAGTAATTTTGTCACAAGCAAAAAAATTAAAGTGACTACCAGAAGTGTTACCCATAATATTTCCGAAAGACCTGCAGCTCTTTTATTCAATTCTCCTTCTGATTTAATGGCAAGCCAGAGAGAACCATGAAGAAGAAATAAAAGGAGGAAAAAAGCTCCCCCCAGAAGTCCGTACGGGTTGAGAAGGGTAAAGAGATTGCCCCTGTATATACCTTCTCCGTCAATGGGAATACCCTGAAAAATATTTGCAAAAGCCACACCCAGTAACAGTGCAGGAAGAAAACTGCCTGCAACAAGTCCTGTATCCCATATTTTTTTCCATAGAGGATGATCAATTTTGCTTCTGAATTCGAGAGATACACCTCTCAATATGAGAGCAAACAGAACAATCATAAGGGCTGAATACATGGCACTGAACATGACTGCATAGGTTTTCGGGAAGGCAGCAAAAGTAACTCCTCCTGCGGAAATAAGCCATACTTCATTACCATCCCAGAAAGGCCCTATAGAATTATATATAACCTTCCTGTCTTCATCATTTTTAGCCAGAAATGGCATAAGAGTACCCAGTCCGAGATCAAAACCGTCGAGCATAAAATATACTGCCCAGAGAAGACCCCAGAGAATAAACCATATTGTTTCTAACATGTTATATCTCCTTTCCTGCCACAGGTTCCGGCCCTTTTATTGCATTTATATACATAAGATAAAAAGCTGCAAGGCCAAGGAGAGAATAAACCAGTATAAATGCTACAAGGGAAATTAATACCTGTGAAGTGCTTACAGGGGAAACAGCATCTGCTGTTTTCATCAGTCCATAAACAATCCATGGCTGTCTTCCGACTTCTGCCAGGGTCCACCCCGCTTCACAGGCAATGTAAGG
>JBEHWO010000058.1:0-24227 GCA_040217695.1 Vulcanimicrobiota bacterium
CCTTATCATTATATTAGATGGTTTCATATCCCTGTATATTATCTGGGGACTTCTGCTATGAAGATATTCCAGCACATCACATATCTGAATACTCCATTCCACTACTTCCTCTTCTGAAAGTCCTCCCTGCCCTCTTTCGGAAACTATGGTGCTTAAATCCTGACCTTCTATAAAATCCATAACCAGATAATATCTGCCTCCGATAGAAAAATAATCAATTACGGAAGGCAGGTTGGGATGATGAAGTTCAGACAATATGTTGGATTCTCTTTTAAATCTTTTTATGGCTTCCTGCTGTTTCGTTTCGTCCATAGAAAAGTTAATTAATTCCTTTACTGCATATATGTCGGAAGAATCCTTTTTCCTGGCTTTATATACAGAGCCCATACCACCGCTTTTTATTTTATTTAAGATTTCATATTTATCCATGATGATAGAACCCTGAACGAGAGGTTTGAATTCTCTGGGGACATCGTCATAAATAAAAGAGGTACCGCATTCACTGCAAAACTTCGCATCTTTCTTATTCTCCACACCACATTCAGGACACTGAAGCATATTAAATTACCTCTTGGTGAAAGACTTCCAGATAGTTTATCGGTAAATTCCGCGTAAATCTGAAGCCTTATTTTATGAGAACTCAGTGAATGGTGAGTAGTGAGCGGGAATAACCCCTTCAACTCACTACTCACCGCCTGTTTTTCTTAAACATTATTCTACTATAACAAAACTCTCTGACATTTAAAATATCTACAATATTACCGGCTGTTTCTATCTTAGGAATAGAATTTTATTAATTGTCTCTTTCCTCCCGTTACGCGTTACGATTTAATATATTTGAGACAGTTATTTAATTGTCATTCCTTACCTTTTACGCTTACCAGCAGATTTCTTAGCAGGTTCACCTCTGTCTTTTTTCTTAAAAAGTTCTTTTATAGCGGAGAAGATTTTAACAAAAATACTTTGCTGAAGGTCTTTTATATATTCTTGAGCTTCCTGTGCATATTTTCTACTGCCATGTTCCAGATATTCGTTAAAATGCTTGAGAGCTTCTTTGTTATTTTTCTGTTTTAAAGCAATAAGACCATGAAAAAACGGAGCATCAATATGTTCCGGGAAATCGTCTATAATCTTATTATACCCCTTAAGTTCTTCATCGAAGAGACATCTCTTGGCATCTTCTCTGGCAAGATCATAATAGGCATTTATCAAAAGATCATAGGTTTCCTTATAAGAAGAATCTAGCTTCAGAGCCAGTTCAAAATGTTCAATCGCTCTGTCAAGCTCTCTTTTTTCCTGATAAATTCTTCCGATAAAAAGAAGAGAAGCAGGATGTTTTTTTTCTTTCATCCACCTGTTGGCTTTTTCAAAATGATTAAGAGCATAATTTTTCTGACCTTTTGAGTAATAAATAAGCCCGAGATGAAACTGAACGGTTACGCGGTCATAATCTCTGATAGTCTCAATCAACAGGGTTTTCAGAGATGGAAAATAAAGAGAACTGTCATCAGGAAGAATATGGGCATATTCAGTAAAATCCTCATCAATAAGATTGAAAAGAAATCTTACTATTTCACCGTTCTGTCTCCTGCTTCCGATTTCTATAAGGGCATTTTTTATAGAATCTTTTACTTTTTTACTTACGTCTTTTTCATAAAATTCAAAGAGTGCTTCCGTAGCTTTCGTGTCTCCTAATTTACCAAGAGCCCAGGCTACATGGGTCAGAACATGTTCCTGTTCTTCCCCCTTGAGAGATTGTATTAAAGGTTCAACAGCCCTGTCATCTCCGAATTCTCCTAGACTTGTAGCGGCAGATCTGCGATTTTCATCATAAGGGTCATGGAGCAGGATATTAATCAAAGGCTCAACTATTCTTTTATCTCTGGCACCTTTAGCCATAGTAATAATCTTTTTAGAATCAAGTCCCGTATATGGATCGTCTGCAGTACGGCTCACTGCAACAGAAGCTTTTAATCCTCTTGCTGCAGAGGGTTTTTCTTTAATAGCAGGAGCAGGAGTCATATCCAAGCCGTCTACATCATCAGGATTAAAAATCAACTCATCAATGGAGAGTTCTCCCGAAAGCACCCGGTACATTTCTTCTGCAGAAGAAAATCTATTTTCAGGTTTAAGACTCAATGATTTCTGTATAACTCTTTCCATCCATGGAGAAACATCAGGTCTGAGTTCTCTTACAGGAGGGAATTTAAAGGGCATGCTTTCTTCTGCTACGAGAAGAAAATGCATGGTAGCTCCTAAAGAATAAATATCACTCCTTGGTTCAGGATGTCCCTGGTACTGCTCCATAGGTGCATAGCCAAGTGTACCGACAACCGTTTTTTGAGTATGGCTCTGAAGATTAACATTTCTGGCCAGTCCAAAATCTATAAGCATTATACGGCTGTCACTATCTCTCAGTATGAGATTGGAAGGTTTTAAATCTCTGTGCAATATGGGTCTTGGCTGGGTATGCAAATAATCCAGCACATCACATACCTGAAGGGACCAGTCCATTACCAGTTCTTCACCCAGCCCTTTTCCTCCCGACTCAAAAATATAGCTGTATAAATCCCGGCCCTTTATATAATCCATAACCAGGTAATATTTATCTTCTCCGGTATTAAAATAATCTATGACTCTTGGTATGGACGGATGATTCAAACCGGCAAGTAATTTAGCTTCTTCCATAAAGCGTTTGATTATATAATCTTTCTGCCCCCCCTGCCCGGAAGAAGTATTAAACATTTCCTTTACCGCACAGTGTTGATGAAGTCTGGTATCGAAAGCCAGATAAACAGCCCCCATACCTCCGGCTTTCAAAGCCTCCAGAATTTCATATCTATTGTCCAGTAATGTTCCTGCAGGTAATCCATTGACAAAAAAACCACAATCAAGACATACATCATTTTCATCATAATTTGATCCACCGCAGTTGGAACAAATAATAGCCATTTAAGTTCTATAACCTTTCCAAATGAAGCGTAACGCGTGACGGGTGACGCGTGACGGGTAAATCCTTTTAATCATAACGCACAAATTCTATATATTATATCAGAAAAATTCCTTAAATCCAAATATTATATCAGAAAAATTCCTTAACTCCAATAAGGGGTTGTAAAAAAATAACCATATCATATTTATAATCGTGATGCGTGGGTTACGTGACGCGTAACGCGTAACGCGTGACGCGTGAGCGTCTTTTCACCGGGTAAAGGGCGAACACAGTGTTCGCCCCTACGACTCACGACTCACCCTTCACCAATTCATCCTTTATTGAAAGATAAATTTTATATATATCATTCTTTGAAACGCCTGTAGCATACACTACTTTCTTGATAGCTTCCTTACCATAAACACCTTCGGAATAAAATATTCTAATCTGTTTCTTAATTTCCTCTTCACTTACTGTGTAAACTTCTTCTTTTCCTGAATAACCTTCAACAACAAGTGTAATCTCACCAATAATCTCTCTGTCTTTCAGTAAATCTATTAACAGAGAAATGTTTCCGCGCCAGCATTCTTCAAATTTTTTTGTAAGCTCCCTGCCAAAGAACAGCCGTCTGTCTCCCCATATGTCAAGAATATCTTTTAAATCATCACAGGCTCTGTGGGGAGAAAGATAAAACACCATAGTTTTTGTTTCATTTTTTAAATCCCTGAGTTTTTTTCTTCTGCTTTTCCCGTCTCTCGGTAAAAATCCTTCAAAGACAAAGATATCACATGGAAGACCTGATAGAACAATAGCCGTAGTAAGGCTTGACGGGCCGGGAACAGCAATCAGGGGAACTTCTTCTTCTATGCACCTGGCTATAAGTTCTTCTCCCGGGTCCGATATGCCGGGCATTCCGGCATCTGACACAAGAGCTATATTCTTACCTGATTTAAGCCAGTCCATTATCTGATCTATTTTATTCTTACTGCTGTATTTATGATAGCTTGTAAGGGGTGTCTTTATATTATATTTTTCTAAAATCTTAACTGTTCTTCTCGTATCTTCAGAAGCAATTAAATCTACTTCTCCGAGTATTCTGATGACACGAAAAGTTATATCCTCCAGATTACCGATGGGAGTGCCACATATATATAAAGTTCCGATTTTTTCAGTATTTATTTCCACGTTAAAACATCATAACATGTTAGCGGTAACGCGTGACAGAAGATACATACTCTGTGTCACCCGTCACGCGTTACACGTTACGCCCTCATTCCCGCTTCTTCTTTATTTCCGCTCCATATTTCAGAAACTACATTATAATCAAGAATTTCGTCTTTATCAAAAAATATGGAAATTTCTCTTCCTGCATTTTCCGGGCTGTCAGAAGCATGTACTATATTAAGCTGGACACTTGTAGCGAAATCACCTCTTACTGTTCCCGGAGCCGCTTCTTCCGGTCTTGTAGCCCCAATAATCTTACGAACCAGGCCTATAGCCATTCTTCCTTCAAGCACCATAGCTACCAGAGGAGAAGATGTCATAAACCGAACAGTAGGTTCATAAAAACTCTTTCCCTTATGAGGGGCATATAAATCTCCTGCCTTCTCGTAAGAAAGTTTTACAAGCCTGAGAGCCGCCAATTTAAGCCCTTTCTCTTCAAATCTGGATATAACTTTGCCAATCAAACCTCTCTGCACTGCATCAGGTTTAATTATTAATAATGTCCTCTCCATGTTTTCCTCCTTAAACATTTTATAGTTAGTTTCATAACAATTTATAATTATTGACCTGAGCATAAGCATGTAATAAAGTTCTTCCTCCCGTGACGCGTTACGCGTCACGCGTCACGAGAGCAATTATGTATTATTTATGCTCACCTCAGTAAGAAGGAGTGAAAAGCGAGTAGTGAATACCTTACCATTCTTTTCACTTTTCACCTTTCACTTTTCACTCTAATTAAATTCTAATAAGTTATGACATACACTATAAATAATATAATAAAAAATATACACTAGCAGGAAAAAAAAAGCAACTGTCGAATTTTGTTTAAAATTATAAAAACTATCTGTTTATTTCATCTTAATCTCTAAATTAATAGGTAGATATTTTTTGAAAGGAAGGGAAAAAATAATGAACGGGAAAAAAGTAAAGCTGGAATACAAATTAAAACAGGGGGACGTATCAAAATATAAAACTCTTGTAGAATCCAGCACGGAAATAACAGAAGAAGGACAGACTAAAAGTATATCCTCCATAATGGAAATGATGACGACTCAGACTATAAGCAGTGTATTCCCGGATGGTTCAATGAAAGTGGAGGTATCTATAGATTCTGCGTCTTTAAACAGAGATGGTGAAGAAATCCCTGTTCCCAGCGTAGGACAGAGTATCCCTATGAAGATGAAAAAAAACGGAGAAGTGTCTCAACTCGGTGCAGGAGGAGCAGGCAGCGGACAGACTCATGCTTCATTCCCTGAAAATCAGGTAGGTATAGGTGACAACTGGTCAGGAGAAAGTACAATAGAAATACCGGGAACCGACAAGACTGTTGTACTGAAAACAAACCATACACTGGAAGCCTTTGAAAAAATGAAGAATCATGAATGTTCAAAAATTAATGTCTCTACTCCTGAAACTACCATACCTCTTCAGGAAGATGTGACTCAGACTATACTGGTAACAGGAACAACATATTTCGATCATAATGAAGGAAGACTTGTAAAATCAATTGCAGAAACAAAAACCTGGATGACCCTTCCTACAGGACAGTCTGTAAATACTCTGACAAAAATGATTATAGAAATAGAAGGGGACAAAAAAGTTGAAAGCAAAGGTTCCGGAGTCTCCTTTGGTAATGATTTCCTTATGCCAAGCATCTAAAATATAAAAATCACTAATTCCCTCAGGGGAATTAGTGATTAATCTAAGGGGCACATTGATTGTTTTCTCTATCAGAAAAAGCTTATGCCAAAGTTAACCTGTTTCTTGAAATAATAAAAAAAAGGTCTGATGGTTATCATGAAATCAGAACTGTTTTTCAAACCATTTCTCTGGCAGATGAGTTAATTTTAGAGAAAACAGAAGAAGGAATAACTATCAATTGTAAGGATAGTAATGTGCCGGTTAATGAAAATAATCTGATATATAAAGCAGTAAAACTTATTAAAGAAATTTCAGGATATAATAAAGGAATAAATATAATTCTGAAGAAAAATATTCCTATAGCTGCAGGCCTTGGCGGTGGTAGCAGTGATGGTGCTGCTACAATCAGAGGATTAAATAAACTGCTGAGACTTAATCTGACACCTTCTGAAATGTTACAGATTGCAGCCACTACAGGGTCAGATGTTCCGTTCCTGCTTGAAGGCGGCACTGTCCTGGCGGAAGGAAAAGGAGAAAAATTAGTAACTTTTCTTCCTACACCTGATTTATATATAGTTGTAATAAAACCTGATATATCTGTATCTACAGAATGGGCCTATAAACAATGGAAGCCCGGAATAAAACAGTGTGTAAATGTGGAAAATTTTATCAGAAATATTAATAGTTTAACAGGTAAAAATCTCTTATTCAATAGCTTTGAAGGTATAATAGAGAAACATTATCCTGTAATAAAAACCATAAAAGAAAAACTGGATATGATGGGAGTAAAAGATAATCTGTTATCAGGAAGCGGTTCTTCTGTCTTTGCTTTAACAAAAGAATTGGAAAAAGCAGAAAAAATAAAAAAAGAATTTAAAAAATCCTGTTTTATAACAAAAACAGTCGGAAAGTATTAATAAATAATTACCGGATAACACAACCTTATTCCTCGCGTTACGCATCACGCGTCACGCGTCACGATTATCAATGAGGGAATATAATATGAACCCTGTAAAAGCTGTAATACTGGCAGGTGGTACACTGGATAGTTCTTTTAAGAATTCCGGAGAAAATACCTTTAATAAAGCTTTTATAGAAATAAACAAGCGATTTATGGTAGAATATGTCATAGAAGCTTTACAAAACTCATCCATGGTAGAAGAAATAATACTGATAATACCTAAAAATATCATAAGGGAAGAGATAAAAAAGAATATTTCTGCAACAGTAATAGAAGACAGCGGAGATAGCCTTGTTCAGACAGCAGTGAACAGCCTGAAATATATACCGTCGGACACTCAAAGATTACTTCTGGTGATGGCAGATCTCCCTTTATTAACAGCCGAAGCAGTAGACGATTTCGTGAGAAGGTGTTATGAAACAGACGGAGAATATTATTATTCCATTCTACGTAAAGAAGATATGGGAGAAAAGTTTCCAGATGCCAGAAATACTTATATAAAGTTAAAAGACGGTGTTTTCTGCGGTGGTGGACTTGTAATGCTAAAACCTGAAATATGTGATAAATACAGAACAGAACTTATGGATAAGATAACCCAGGAAAGAAAAAATCCTCTGGAAATGGCAAGAATGCTGGGTGCAACAACATTGCTTAAAATTGCAACAGGACAGGCTACAAGAAAAGATCTGGAAAAAAGAACTTCAGAATTATTTAAATGTAAGACCGTATCTATAATAACCCCTTACACTGAAATAGGAATAAATGTAGATAGACCCGGTGAACTGGAACTTGTTCGTTCTCTATATAAAAAAAATTAATCTGGCAAATTGAGCTGGAAGGTAGGTCATTATGACAGAAAAAAAGATAAAAGTCATATCACAGTTACTGGGATATGTAAAAGGTGCACTTGCCGGTATAATAATAAGTCTCAATGGTGAAGAAATAGAAGTCAGCACAAGAAAGACTATTTCAGATCCTGCATTTGTGAGAGGAGAACTGGCAATTATTCTTAAAATAGCCAATTCTCTGGCAGAAGATCTCAAAATGGGTCCTGTAAGAGAACTTATTATATCATTTGATGCTTATAGTATCATATCTTTAATGGTAAGAGATAATTATGCTCTGATTTTATTTCTTGATGACAGTGCAAGTCTCGGACTGGCAAGAAAAAAAATGGGCGCTGTAATACCAGAACTGGAAAAAGAACTTTATCCGGCATAAATAAAAATATTTTGAATAAAAAGTTCCCAATAATATAATAATTTTTTTAGCGAAAGGAGGGAATACCTGTTTTTTCGATAAAAACAGGTTCTAAAAATGGCATCCTCACCGGAACAGGTATTGGAAGAATTATTGAGTGTCCCCGGAGTCGAAGCAGCAGTTGCTTCCGATAAAGACGGATTATTACTGGCAAGTGCAGGAATAAAGGAAGACGATGTAGGAAGTGATATGGACGCTTTAGGTGCAGTAGCCTCTGGAGCATTGAGTTCTGCTGAAATGGTAGGGGAAGAATTCAAAAAGGGCATTTTAGAAAGAGTTGTCCTGGAATATGATGAAGGTAAAGTTATTTTACAACAGGTTGGTAAAGATGTAGTTCTTGCCATTTTTGCTTCTAAAGAAGCAAATCTCGGCATAGTAAGATTAACTATAAAGAGGAAACAACAGGAAATAATAGATGCTTTTTCTTTCTAATAAAGAAAGAGAAGGTTAAGTCAGTTCTCCACCTGAGTAAATTCAGGTGGAGATAACTTGTTTATCGAATAAAAGGTTTTATTTCTTCAAAGGTGATAGTATGTCTAAAAAACCCTCTAAAAAAAGTTGGACAGATAAAGTAAAGGAAAAGCTTTTCAGTCCTATATTGAGTCAGGGAGAGGAAATAGAAGAGGTCATTACAGATAAAGAAAGTCAGGTTGCAGAAGCTTATTTTAGAGGTAAATGGGAAAATCAGCAGGACGGAGCGAAATGGGCTTTCTTCAAATCCAAAAATGAAGTTATACCGGGAAAAGATCTGATAGAAGACGATCTGGACACTGTAGAACTGAAAGTAAAAAGCGGAGATCTGGGGAAAATTCCTGAAGAAAAGGAAACACCTTCCAGGATAGAAGGTGTTGTTTCTATTACTGATTTAGGCAGAGCTTCAACTGACAGCAGGTATACAAGAACCATTTCCGATAAAGAAGGAATTAAGTCAGAACCTGTTTCTAAAGCCCCTCTGAAAACCACTAAAAAATTTGAAAGTCTTGCCACAGCTCCTTTAGGAACAAAAATGGAGAAAAAACTGGCCTACAAAGAAATGACTTCTCCTCTTAAAAGTAAAACACAGACAGCACCTCTCCCTAAAACACCTCTGCAAAAAGATAAAGCTGCTGAAGAAAGCAGTCTTCTTTCATCCATAAAGGAAAAATCTGCCACACTGATCGAAGAAAGCCGTAAATGGAATTATTTCAGAAAGTCTCAGGATGATACCGATTTTACTTCTTACAAAGAAAAGACCAGAATTACCGGTGAAGAAGAGAGGGAGAAAAAAAATTCCGTTCCTGATATTCTACAGGCCAAGCCGGAACCGGAGCGACAGAAGGTACCGGATATAGACAAAATAGAACCATTACCACAAAAGTTTGAAAAACCAGAACAAGTATCAATTGATACACCTTATACACAACCTCCCATGTCTCCTGCAATGCATCCACCGGAATTTACTCGAAAGACCGGTGGAGAAGAAGATTTTACATCACTCTATCCAGGATTATATGGAAGTGAACCTCCTCAAAGTAATCAGGGCTTCATGGATTATCAGACACAGGGATATCCACAGGGTTATCCGTCATCTTATCCACAGGGATATGGCCAGCCGGCAGAAGCTTATCCGCAGGGATATGGCCAGCCGGCAGAAGCTTACCCGCAGGGATATGGGCCGCCGGCAGAAGCTTATCCACAGGGATATGGGGCGTCATATCCACAGGGATACGGCCCCCCGGCAGAAGCTTATCCGCAGGGATACGGGCCGCCTGTCTATCCGCAGGGATACGGCCCCCCGGCAGAAGCTTATCCGCAGGGATACGGGCCGCCTGTCTATCCGCAGGGATATGGGCCGCCTGCCTATCCGCAGGGATATGGGCCGCCTGTCTATCCACAGGGATATGGGCCGTCATATCCACAGGGCTATGGGCCGTCATATCCACAGGGATACGGCCCCACGGCATATCCACAGGGCTATGGCCCCACGGGAGGCTATCCTAATGTTCAGGTTGAAGTCTTTATGATTCAGCAAATACTGAATTATTTGCTTCAATCAGGAATATTTACTCAATTACAGAGTTTTCTATCTAAAACAGATCTGCCTTCCAGTAAAAATGAAATAGTAATAGGGGAAGTTGTTAAGAAAGTTCTGGAAGAAGTGAAAAAGCAAAATCCGGAAGGGACTATGACCCGGGATCAGGAACATTTTATACAAAATAAACTGGCAGGAACAATTGCTGCTTTAAATATAAAAAAAAGTGATACAAATACACTGGAAATCAAATCAGGAGATCTTAAAATAAAACAACCTGATATGTCAGGTCAGATAAGTCCTGAATTATATGCTGCTCCACAGACCAGTTATTTAGGAGCAAAGGGAACCACTCCACTGGATATGCCATCATTATCTCAAATTACTTCCCGGCTTAATTTATCTCAGGCTCCTTCCACCACACCTCTTACACCTTTATACTCACAGGAAACAACACCTCTCAGTCTATCTCAGGCTCCTTCCACCACACCTCTCAGTTTATCTCAGGCTCCTTCCACGACACCTCTCGGTTTACCCCAGGCTCCTTCCACTGCTCCTTTAGTTATGCCTAAAGCCAACATTACATCACAACTGGATCTGTTTAAATATTTATATAAAGAGGAAGAAAAACCGGAAAAATTTATAAAAGAAGGCGAAGTAGAAAAAAAAGAAAAAAGAGAGAAAGACATCTATTCCAGAATACTAAAAACGTCCACAGGAGAAGAGACAAAAGAGGTAGTAGAAGAAGTAGAAGACTGGTTCAAGAAAAAAGGATTAAAACAGGAAGAATATAAAAAAGAAACTGAACTTGCTTTAAAAGAGGAAGAGAAAAAGACTGCAACTCCGGTCACGCCGAACAGAGAAGAGAAAAAGACTGCACCTCTGGTCATGCCGGTCAGAGAATCAGACATTCTGGAAGACTGGGAAAGTGAAATTACTCTATCTACGGACTGGGGAATTGACCAATCAGCAGATGATATGGGCTGGATGGAAATTTTTGACACAGTAGAACTGAAAGAAGAAGAGCTCATAGCAAATAATGTTTCTCATGAAGTAAAAGAAGAAGCACTGGATCTGTTAAAAACTCTTGCAAAATGCGAAAAGCTATTAAAATCAAGTCCTTCAAAACCTAAAAAGGTTTTAACTCTTTGCAAAAAACTACTCATTGTTTATCCCGGGAATCCCCTTGTTTATCACATGGCAAGTGAAGCCTATGATAAACTTGGCAACAGAGAAAAAGCTGATAAATACAGAAAAAAAGCTGATAATATCGACGGGTGATTTTTAATTACCTGTAAAACCCTTCATAAAATATGTTTATAAAAAAATTTCCTGAACCACACTATAGATTACTTATATTTTCAGTAATATGTCTGTGCTGGAGTATTATAGTTATATTATGTATGTGCATAGAAGTGTCTGCCGGGAATTCGGAATGGGGTTTGTTTGATAAATACGAATGGGATCTTGTAGACCTGCGATTTAAAATAAGAAATACTTTCTGCAATAAAAAAATAAATGATAATATAGTAATAATAGATATAGATGAATTTACACTGGGCAAAAAAGAGGAAATAGGGCAATGGCCTTTCCCGCGTTCTTATTATGCCGAACTGGTAAAGTCTTTAAAGGAAGACGGGGCAAAGGTTGTCTGTCTTGATATACTTCTATCAGAACCTGACAGAACAGATGTCAATAACGATTTAATTTTTGCCGTAGCAATGAAAGAAACAAATAATGTAATTCTTCCCATGGAATTTTCAAATCAAAGCCTTCCATTTAATTCATTTAAACAGACAGATAATATTATAGAAATCAGCAAAGCTGTTTTACCTCTAAAAGAATTCAGGGAAACATGTTCTCTTACAGGTTTTGTTGATATGTCACCTGAAAGTGACGGAATCTTTCGAAAGGTCAATTTAAAAAAATATTATCATGATAAAGAGTTTATGTATTTTTCTCTGGCCATAGCAACATATATTTTAAATGTAAAACCTGATGAATTAAATATAAGTTCAGATAATATGGGAAAGATGTTTATAAATTATCAGGGCGGATATAAAACATTTACATATATACCATTTTATGAAGTATATAAAAAGACTTATAGAAAGAATAACAAAAATTTCTTTAAAGATAAATATGTAATAATAGGTTCGAGTGCTCCCGGTCTCGGAGATCTGAAAGCAACACCTGTTTCTACTCTGTTGCCCGGCGTAGAAATACAGGCCACTGCATTAAATACTATACTCAACAGAGATTATATTACTCAGTCATCTTTTCCGTTAAATTGTATTCTTATAATTGCAGGTACTTTTATAACAGCAGGTTTATTATCAGGGTTCAGTCCTTTATGGGGGACATTACTTTGTTTATCGACTGAAGTTATAATTATTTTAATAAGCTTTATGCTCTTTATAAATAAAAATTTTCTTCTTACAACTGTTCCTATCTGTACGGTCATAGGTACCTGTTATATGAGTATAATTTCTTACAGGCTGATCACGGAAGAGCGTCAGAAAAGAAAATTGAAAAATATCTTTCAGAGATATGTAAGCCCCCAGGTAGTAAATTTAATAGTAAATTCTTCTGACAGACCTGTCCTGGGTGGAGAGAGAAAAAAAATGACTGTTTTATTTTCAGACATACGAAATTTCACACCTATGAGTGAAAAGCTACAACCTGAAGAAGTAGTTAATGTACTTAATGAATATTTTACATCTATGGCGGAAATAATATTTAAATATGATGGAACTATTGACAAATTTATTGGTGATTGTATAATGGCATTCTGGGGAGCTCCTATCCATCACAGGGATGATGCCCTCAGAGCAGTTAAATCGGCTCTGGGAATGAAAAGAAAACTGGAAGAACTTCAGGAAAAATGGAAAAAAGAAGGCAAACCTCCCTTTGCAGTGGGTATAGGTATAAATACGGGGGAAGTCGTAGTAGGTAATATCGGTTCTCCTGAAAGAATGGAATATACTACAATAGGGGATGAAGTTAATCTAGCTTCACGGCTTCAATCAATAGCTAAAGAAGGGCAGATTTTTATAAGTAACAGTACCTACAGAGAAGTCTGTGAAGAGATAGAAGCAAAAGAAATAACTCCTGTAAAAGTCAAAGGGAAATCAGAACCGGTAATCCTTTATGAAGTCACAGGTATTAAAGAACATAATGATAAGTAGGTGTTAATAGTGTTTTATTTTCTTTTTTACAGGCTTTTACTTGCTCATATGCTGGGAGAATTTCCTCTTCAGACATCAAAAATTTCTCAATTTAAACAGAGAAATTTCTGGGGTATTATTTTTCATTCCCTTATATACACATTAATCATATTAATATTCTGTCTTCCATGTATTGCCGGTTTCTGGCCATATATACTCATTATAGGGATAACCCATATATTAATAGAACAGGCCAGAGTTTCTGCCATAAGATATCTGAAAAAAGATAATCTGTGGACCTTTCTTGCGAAACAGATTCTTCATATAGTAATAATATATGGGACCCTTTTAATCGGTAATGTTAAGAATTACTCCCCCCTGGCACCTTACAGCCTGCCTGAAACAATAACTCTGTCTTTTGAAAGCTTCGGACGATTATTTTTATATACCTATTATGACGATAAAACTATTATTTATTATACTGGTTTTTGTTTTTCCATCTTCGTCACATCATTTATAATATATTATCTGGAAAAGCTTATATTGCCCAGAGAAGAACAGTTATTGATAGGAAGTTACAGGGAATTAATAGGATTTATAGAAAGAGGTATGATTACGGCCTTTGCCATTAAAGGATGGATTTTATATATAATAATCTATACAATTATAAGATTTTTAATATGTGTCATATTAAAATTATTTATAAATCAGGAACTTCCATGGCGTCTTCTTATCTGGGATACAATACTTAATATAACTCTTGCAACTATATATGGTTTTATAATAAACTACTGGATCAAAATAATTTCACCTGCCTGATATGCCGGTTGAGGAAGGATTTTTTTTAAAGTCATTGAATAAGTGAGTAGTGAGTAGTGAGTAGTGAGTGAAAAACCATAAATTACTGCTCACTACTCACTGTTCACTACTCACTCTATTACTTTAAACGGACTGTAAAGGATTTTTAAAAAATTGCATTACTTCATAATAGGAACAGCAGGCCATATAGACCATGGCAAAACTACTCTGATTAAATCCCTCACAGGAATAGAAACAGATAGGCTGAAAGAAGAAAAAGAAAGAGGTATTTCTATTGACCTTGGTTTTGCCTATCTGAATACCGGGAGAGGAGAAAAATTCGGCATAGTAGATGTACCGGGCCATGAAAAATTTATAAAAAATATGGTTGCAGGCGCAGCAGGTATGGATATAGTTTTACTTGTAGTGGCTGCAAACGAAGGAGTAATGCCTCAGACCATAGAACATCTTGATATTTTGAGATTTCTGTCCATAAAAAAGGGAGTTATCATTATAACAAAAATCGACATGGCTACAGAAGAACAGATAAAAAATACAAAAGAAGAGATCGCGGATCTCGTAAAAGGAACATTCCTCGAAGGCTCTCCTGTAGTTTTATTCTCTTCCCCGGATGGTACAGGCATAAAAGAACTGAAAAAAATACTTGAAGACATGTATGAACATGTTGAAACAAGAGATATAATTGCGCCGCTTATATTACCGGTAGACAGAGTATTCACCATACCGGGCTTTGGCACAGTAATAACGGGAACACTTCAAAAAGGAACCATACGTAAAGGAGATATACTGGAGTTTCAGCCTCAGAAGATAGAGGCAAGAGTTCGTAATATTCAGGTGCATAATGATTTTGTAGACAGCGCTTTTGCAGGTCAGAGGGTAGCAATAAATATTACAGGTGTTGAAAAAGAAGATATAGATAGAGGTAACTGGCTGGTATGTAAAGGAGTTTTCTCACCGGTAAAATTTATTGATTGTTATTTTACGAGACTATCCCATTACAAGAAGAATTTCAAGTCAGGCCATAGAGTAAGAATTCATATAGGAACAAATGAAATAATAGGAAGAATAATCTTTACAGAAGGGGATGAAATAAAACCCGGGGAAAGTAAAATAGTACAGTTTAATTTAGAAAAACCTGTTATAGTTTCCTATGGAGATCATTTTATTGTAAGAAATTATTCACCTATGGAGACTATAGGAGGGGGAACAGTTCTCAAGGGAGGAGACAAAAAACATAAAAAAACCGATAAAAAACTTGTTGAATATCTCAGTGAACTTGCAAAAGGCGAAAAAGATGATAGAATAGAACAGGAAATACTTCACAGTCCATTTCAATCTTACAGTAAATTTATTAAACAGGGCCATGAAGAGGATATACAGAAACTTATTGAACAGAAAAAAATAATTCTCTTACAGGATAATCTTCTTCATATTAAGGATTTAAAACTTATAGAAGAAGAATTAATAAGCCTGTTAAGAGATTTTCATAAAAATAATCCTTTAAGAATAGGAGCACATGCTCCGGAAATCATACAATTAATAAAAACATACAAAAATAACCTGAAAGGGAAACTTTTAAGAGAAATTCTTGAAAGAATTCCCTGTGTTGAGTCTAAAAAAGGAAGGTTTAAGATTAAAGATTTTACAATAACATTAAATGAAAAACAGGAGAGATTAAAAAATGAAATTGTATCAATATTTGAAAAAGATTTATTTAAACCTCCGTCTCTTGAAGAAATAAAAGAAAAATTCGGGAAGAATTCAGATTTCAAGCAGGTATTTGCCTATCTACTGGAACAGGGTCTGATTGTACCGGCAAAAGAAGCAATAATATTTCATAAAAAAACCATAGAGAAAGCAAAAGACATTATATACAGGGAAATAAAATCGGAAGGAAAAATTACTGCTGCAAAAGCAAGAGACCTCTTTAATACAAACAGAAAATATGCTATAGTATTACTCGAATATTTTGACACTATAAATTTTACAAAGAGAGTGGAAGATAACAGAATTTTATACGGGAAGCCGTCACATGAGTGACTGGTTTCATTGCCGGCTTATTAGCCACCATGGGAGTAAATGGGGTCTGGTGGCCTTCACGGACTTCAAATCCGCTGATGGGCAGGTTGAACTGTCCATGGTAGGTTCGATTCCTACATACTCCCGCCATATTAATCGTGACGCGTGACGCGTAACGCGTGACACGTGGTTCGTTAAGAGTTTTCTTGACCTATTACGCATTACGCATTACGCATTACGCATTACGCTTACGATAAAAAAAACAATGAGGTGAAATAAAAAATGTCTGACGAAAAAAAAGTTTTCCCACCCCCTGTAAAAGGAGGAGCAAAATGCAGAGGCTGTAAAGGTACTCTGGAAGGGAATAAATATGTAAAGGTTGCCGGAAAAAAATGGCATAAAGATTGTGCTATAAAAGAAGGCAAAAAGATACCCAAAGAATACGCAGAAGTATAAACGGCTCTGATTGACGAGCGGTTAGAGGCAAAAAGGAGGCAAATTTGTTTGAAAAATTTTGAGACTAAAGACATAAGAAATGTAGGACTTTATTCCCATGGAGGAGTAGGGAAAACATCTCTTGCTGAAGCCATGCTTTATAATGCAAAGGTAATAGACAGACTTGGTTCTGTAGACAAAGGAAATACTGTTTGTGATTTCGACCCGGATGAAATCCAGAGAAAAATGAGTATATCCTCTGCCATAGCACCTCTGGAATGGAAAGGTAAAAAAATAAATATTATAGATACTCCGGGATTTATAGATTTTGTAGGTGACGTTATAGGAAGTCTTAGAGTCGTTGATGCAGGTATAGTACTTCTCTCTGCCGTAGCAGGAGTGGAAGTAGGCACTGAAATTATGTGGCAGCTTATGGAAGAACATAAAATACCAAGAGTAATTTTAGTAAATGGTATGGACAAAGAAAACGCAAATTTTGATCAGTCTCTTGATAAATTCAAAGAATTACTCTCAGAAGATATAATACCTCTACAGCTTCCCATAGGTGCTTCGGAATCATTTAAAGGCGTAGTAGATCTCATAAAGATGAAAGCCTTTATATGTTCAGACGGACAGTGTAAAGAAGAAAATATCCCTGCAGACATGAAAGACAGAGTGGATGAAATAAGAGTAGCTCTCGTAGAAAAGATAGCAGAAAATGATGAAGAACTGATGGATAAGTATTTCTCTGAAGGAGAATTATCTCAGGAAGAATTACAGACAGGCTTGCGTAAAGCTTTTGTCAACTGTGGAATAACTCCTGTTATATGCGCTTCTGCCCTGAAAAATATGGGAGTTTCTTTAATCATGGATTTAATTGTTGAGACATTCCCTACTCCGCTGGAAGGAAGACCTATTAAAGGACATAAACCTTCAGGAGAAGAAGTAGAGGTAAAATGTTCTCCTGAAGCTTCTCTTTCCGCTCTGGTTTATAAAACAATGGCAGATCCTTTTGTAGGTAAATTGAGTTATTTCCGCGTATTTTCCGGTGTGTTCAATCCTGACTGTACTGTTTATAATTCCACGAAAGAAAAAGAAGAAAGAATAACAAAGCTTTATTATGCAACAGGTAAAAATCAGGAAGTAGCAGGTCGTATACCACCGGGTGACATAGCAGTAACTGCAAAATTGCAGGAAACAGTAACAGGTGATACATTATGCACAAAAGATAATGTTATTATTCTGGAACCTATAGTATTTCCGAAGCCTGTTATGATAATGGCCCTCAAGGCAAAAACGAAAGCCGACGAAGATAAATTGACTACTTCTTTAGCAAGGCTTGTAGAAGAAGATCCGACACTTACTTCTGAGAGGAACCAGGAAACCAGGCAGTTACTACTGTCCGGTATGGGTGAAAGCCATCTGAATATGGTATTATCCCGTCTTGAAAGAAAATTCAGTGTAAATGCAGAACTGCAGAAGCCTTTAATCTCTTACAGAGAAACAATAAAATCCAGGGCCACAGCAGAAGGTAAACACAAAAAACAATCAGGAGGTCGCGGCCAGTTCGGTCATGTATGGCTTGAACTCAATCCTCTTCCTAAAGATCAACATTTTGAATTTGTAAATAAGATAGTCGGCGGAGTGGTACCGAAAAACTATATACCTGCCGTAGAAAAAGGTGTAATAAACACTATGGCAGAAGGTTTCCTTGCAGGTTATCCCATTACAAATATACAGATAACAATTTACGATGGTTCATACCACACGGTAGACTCTTCTGATATAGCTTTCCAGCTCGCAGGAAGACTGGCTTTAAGAAAAGGTATGGAACAGGCAAATCCTATTTTGCTGGAACCAATCATGTATTTAGAAGTAACAGTTCCGAGTGATTATATGGGAGATGTTATGGGAGACCTTAACAGTAAAAGAGGAAGAATACTCGGCATGGAACCGGCAGGTAAAAAGAATCAGGTTATAAAAGCTCATGTACCTCATGGTGAAATGCTTAATTACTGCATAGATCTTCGTTCTATAACACAGGGCAGGGGAAGATTTAAAATGGAATTTGCCCATTATGAAGAAGTACCTGCAATGCTTGCTGAAAAAGTAATTGAAGAAGCAAAGAAAGCAAAGGAAGAAAGTTGAGTTAAAACGTGATGCGTGATGCGTGATGCGTAATGCGTAATCCACACATCACGCATTACGCATTACGACCTATGAATTCAATTCAGACTTTAATACAAAAACTATCGGAACCCCTTAAGGATAAAATAAAAAATTTATCCTCCCCTGTTACAGCTTTATTAGAAATTTATCCAGCATGTAACGAAAATGATTTTTCTGTAATTAAAGATATACTTATATCGGCGGGGAGAGAAGAAGAGCAAAGAGTAACGATTACAGATAAAATAATGACCTCTTTGAACAGTACAAAACAGATAATAAGACTTGGCACAATTGAAATAATATACGAACTTAATAAAGATTTTATTACATCGTTAAAAAAGCCGGGAAATCTGGCATTAAGTATGATAGACTGTCTTTCCGTTTCCATGAGAGAAGATCCCGATATAGATCTCAACAAAGGTTATAAATTACTTACACTTCTGGGAAATAACTGGCCTGATGAAGTATTCCCCTTGCTCTGTAAAGCCTTAAAAGATAACTCTCATCCATGCCGGACAGGGTTTATGCGCATTTTCGGAAATATTAATTTTGAAACTCATTTCTGGCTGGAAAGGCTTACGCCATATATAATAGATTTTCTTTCCTCCGATGAAGAGGAACTTATCATATCGGTTACAGAGGTTATAAAGAAACAATTTCCCAATTTTCCGGGTCTTCTGGCAAGGTTTATTTTACCTGTTCTCAATCTGCTCTCCACAGGAAAGGATAGAATCCAGGAAGCAACGGGGGAAGCTATACTTGAAATATCACAGACTCACAGTGAATTTCTTACAGATTTTGTAACTACTTTAATTGATTATATAAAAATGGACGGAAAATCACAGAAGGCCGTAATACTAACAGGTAATGCTATTGGTAATTTAAGCAGCAACAGAGGGGAAATAGATGATATTATAAAAAAAGTAATAACAAAAGGGGGAACGATAGAACAGATTACAAACAGGAATGTTGAGATAGCCACAAAAATAATGGAACAGGCTATGATAACACAGGAAAAATTTACTATAAAAGAATTCATCTGGTTATTCGGAGATGATATATTCAAAGAGATTCCTGCAAAACTGGTATTAAATCTCTATGGAGAAAAAGGCAGTTTTCTGGGAATATATCATGAAAAAAACTGGCTTACAGTAGAGAGGAAACTGAGATTTGCCCATACAAATCAGCTTTTTACCGTGGCCCACCCTCTGGATATATTTTTTGCAAATCAAATTATAATGTGGCAAAAAATTATAATGGAACATAATATCAGACAACCTTTTCAGCAGATATTCAGAAGCCTCTACTCACTCCATATGGATGAGATAACAGAGATCGAATCATGGCGTTATTCAAGACAAAAACTGCTGCCTCAAAAGGCCAGAGAAAGTTTTATCAAAGAAGGGTTTAACCTGGTAGATAACTATGCATCGTATAACTGGAAAGATAACCATGTACAGCTCAGGTTCATATGGGATAAAGAATACAGCGCAGACAAAGGGATTTCCGTCACAGGGCCCATACAATTCTATAAAATCCTCGATTTGAAATCAAATATTATAGATAGTAAAAAAATCCCCCTCTGGCAGGTAGAGCCGAAGATTTTCAGTGAAACTGTAAGGAAACTAGAATATGTTATATCCAGGAGTATTTTCAGAAAATCTCTTTATTAGGGGGAGAAATAACGCGGTCTATACTTAGGAGTTGTAAAAAAATAACCTTATCATATTTACAATCGTGACGCGTCACGCGTTACGCGTGACGCGAGGACAAAAACCATAATTTGCCAGAGTTATTTTCTTACAGTCCCTTAACAATTAAATCTCCGGACCTTCTCCTTTTACCGGTATGGGAGTAATACCGTCCGCCCTTTCGGCGGCAATATCTATCAGAACATAATCAGTATCTTTCTTTAATTTCTTTAATGCCCTGAAAGCCTCTTTCCCTTCTGTTAAGGCTTCGTCAAAGGTAGAATCTGCCAGCATAGTCGTTTCTATATAATAAACATCTTCACTTTCAGATGCATTTCTTACACCTAAAAATGCATGATCTTCTGTAATGACAATTATCGGTTCCATTTCCAGATTTTCAAGGATTGAAGCCAGTAAAACAGTGCTATCGACACAATTGGCAGATTTTTCCTTAATAGTTTCTCGCGGCAATCTGACTCTCTGGGCAGTGCCTGTAGTTGCAAAGGACACGGAACTGGACACATAGGAGATGCCTGTTTCCTGCAATGTATCCCACAGAGCTGTTAATTCTTGAAGGAGTTCTTTTTCAGTCTCTCTCTGATAACCGCATAGAGTTCTATCGGACATTTTCTCTTTTGCTCTGGCTAAAATCTTCCCTATTACAGGATCTCTCGGAGTAACCCAGGAAGCTATTAAAAAAGAGGTATCGTATCCAGTATCCACGCCCCAGATCATATCATCTGTAGCGAGTATATTAATTTCTTTGCTTTCCTGAAATAATGTTTCATTACCTTTTAACACCTTGAAATCTACTGATGAACGTCTCTGCTCGGTAAGGTCCAGAATCTTATCATTAAAAACAGGAAAGAGGGAAACAACTTTAGTTTCACCGGGTTTTAATGTGACAGTCTGTGCCGCAGAACTGCTGAAATCAATAACCTGACTTACAACATTAACGGTCTGTTCTTCATTACTTTTATTTTGAATCTCACAATCAAATATACCTTTATCCTCAAATATCCTGGTTCCAAGAACACAATATACAGGTGCTATTTCATCAGGACAATCAATTTTCACAACCCTGATCTCTTCAACAGGTGAACATCTGCAGAAAAGAAAAATTATCATTATACAGACAATATAATACATCTTATTCATTTCATTAACCTCCTTTTTCAGTTACCAGTTACCAGTTACCAGTTATCAGTTATCAGTTACCAGTTACCAGTTATCAGGTAAAATACATTTACATCATGACATAAAATACTATTCATTAAAATATAAATAAGCTTCCACCAATCACTCCTTACTATTTCACTGTTCACACCGGTCACTGTTCACTGCTCACTGTACACACTGGTCACTGTAAACACCGGTCACTGTCAAAGTCCCATAGAATCAATTTCATTAAAAAGTCCTTTAAGTATAGAAGAATGGCATTCTTCCAGTAAATTTTCTTCCAGTGCTATCATTCCTACAGGTTTAAGAGTGACTCCCGGAGCTATTTCATTATAGGACAGGACAGTTACGGAAGGAAATCTTTCTTCGATAAACTTTCTGAAATAAAGCCTTATTGCCGGCGAACAGACTATTACGGATTTTAAGCCTTTATTTTTTAACAGTTCATCCTGTTCTTTTACTGAAGTAAATAATTTCTCTTTAATATGTTCTTTTATAACAATATTATTACCTTTATCTTTTCTTCTGATACTGGCAAGTAAAAAATTTTCCACAGCAGGATCAACCAGCGACGCATAGATATATCCCTCAAAGGTTTTATATTCATTACACAGGGACGTTTTAACTGCCTGACGTACATATTCTGAAAGTACGTCCGTATTACGACTGAATGCAGCATATTCTATAACAGTTTCACATATTGTCAGCAAATCTCTTATAGATACATGTTCATATAATAAATTTTTAAGGATTTTATTGAACTCTACAATAGAAATAACTTTATCAAGTTCTCTCTTTACTACCGGATATTCTTTCAGTAAACGTCCGAGCAGGTCTTCTGTTTCCTGAATGCCTAAAAATTTAAATGAATATTTCCGTAATACCTCCGTAAGTAATGCCGCAATAACACTTACAGGGTCAAATATCATACACCCTCCTCTTTCTGCTTCCGAGCGCTGATCTGAAGTAATCCATGCGCCGGGCATATTATAGGTCGGGTCAAGTACCTTTTTACCTCTGAGTCTCCGAATATGTGTTTCAGGCCCTATGGCAAGAAATCGTTTAAAATAAATTTCACAGTTAGCTACAGGTATGTCCTTTATGCTCAGAAGTAACTCATTATTCTTGAGTCCAAAATTATCTTTCACCCTTACAGCAGGAACAATTACGCCTGTATCCATTACTATATGCTTTCTTATGGAAGCAATTCTGTCCAGAAACTGTTTTTTCGTTTTATGGCCCATAAGAGAAATCAATTCCTTTCCGAGCTCAAGAGTAACAGGAGGAATATATATTTCTTTACAGGCATCTTCAGGGTTTATATCTTCCTGTAAAAAAGAAGATAAACCGTTTCTGAGAAATCTTCTGGAAGATAGAGGTTTCACGAGAAGGTTGAATACAGGAGTAAAGGTACAGCCCAGAAAATAAATTACTGAGAGTATTATCCTTCCATCTGGCAGAATGAAAAAAATAATTTTCTGAAAGTCCAGTGTAAAGGAAACTGAAAAAGAAGTTTTACAGGAAAAAGGATAGAGGAATGTCATATGTCTGTTATAAGGTGATATGAGAGTTACAAAAAAACCTTTTTTCTTTTCTATTATGGAAATCTTCCATCCAGATTCCAATAAAATACATATATCAGCCTGTTTATTTATTTGCATACAATTCTGACCAAAAGTACGGGTTATTCCCTGACCTGTAGCTACGTCAGTAACCTTCCTATTGCACATCAATTTTTTATCTTCTGGCTGAGATAACAGTGTTATAATTTCATACAGTTCTTTAAAAAAGAAGGACTTTTGCTTATGCAGTATTAATTCTTCCGCTATATTTATAGTTTCTTCATTTTTCATAATTTATTAATATACATTCCTGTTATAATTTTTTTAACATAATCATATATCCATCTGAACTCATATCTACCTGTTTATAATCTTTAATAAGAATATTTGTAATATCTACCAGAACCGGACTATTTCCCGGCAAAATTAATAGTATATTTTTCTCATTCAAAAAGGTGTTATCAAGGAATATCTTAACCTCCTTATTTTCCTTTAAAAAATCACTTATTTTTCTGTAATCATCTTTATAGTATAATTCGGTAAAATGTCCTATTTTTAGAGGACATAAAGTTCCAGACATATTATAATAAATGCCTGAATGATAAGATAATATAAGAACTTTCTCACCGGGATGAGTATGAGCCAGTATAAATTTACCGTTAATTAAAACTTTATTATCTTCCTGTCTACACATTATAACAAACTTATTTGTTATATGATTATAAAAGGTAAAAGATTTTGATAACAACATAATTGTAGAAAATATAAAAAACGGCAGTATAATCATTGCTATAAATCGGTATAAACCTTTCTGACTTAATAACTTATCTGTAAAAATAGTCAAAATTAAAAGTGCAGGATAACATACGACGAGCAAATTGCTATCATAACTCCTACCCTGAAAATAACTGAAAATACCCAGGCCCAGAATAGATAAAAATACTATTGATTTAACATTTATATCAGTATTTCTATCAAACATAGCTTTTATACCATAAGATAAACCTGCTATATATATCAATATAACCATATTCCACATATGTATAACCTTCATAGGCGCCATAGAAAATCCATGAATATAATAAATTTTCTGATATTTCAAAAACATACTGAAATCCGGGACGTTACCATAGTATAATTTCATATAGATTATATAT
>JBEHWO010000059.1:0-23554 GCA_040217695.1 Vulcanimicrobiota bacterium
CCTCTTTCGAATATACTTACTGTTATAGGCACGAGACACTTTGTTTTTGAACATATGGTTCCCGGGATTATAGTCCTGGTAATTTCTTTATTTCTGGGAAGATTTTTCTGCGGATGGATCTGTCCCCTTGGAACAACTATAGATATAGCAGATAAACTTATTCCTTCTGCCAGGGGAAGATCTATGCCGGACCATAAGTGGAAATATATGCTGTTAACTGCTCTTTTGACACTTTCACTGCTGGGTGTGTCTGTATCCGGTATATTAGATCCCCTCTGTATTGCACAGAGAAGTTATGCTCTTCTCATATATCCATTTGTAAATTTGATAATAAGAAATTTCATTGAAATACTTTATTATATTCCCTTTGTAAAGGACACAGGCCGCGAAGTTTATGATCTCCTGTTGAACTGGAAATTACTTACTACGGAACAGGTATTCTATACAGGCCATCTGTTTATGTACTGCGTATTTGCCGGAATATTGCTTCTGAGTTTAAAGAGCCGCCGGTACTGGTGTAAAAGTCTCTGTCCTCTGGGGGCAATGATAGGTGTTTTCTCCTTCTTTCCCCTTTACAGGAGACATGTGTCGGATAAATGCACCGGATGTGCTCAATGTCAGATTGATTGTAATATGAATGCCATAGAAAATACCGGGAAGAAAACCTTATATCATGAGTGTACAGGATGTTTTGATTGTCTCTATAACTGTCCTGAAAAAGCTGTTTCATTTAATTTCTTTAATGTATTTAATTTATTAAAGAAGAAAAAGGAAGAGCTTCAGGAAAAAGATCGGAATTTGCCACGGAAAACTGCAAAAAACCTTTACAGAAGAAGAATTGCCAGAAGGGATATTATTAAAGGAGCAGTTGCAGGGGCTATAGCTGTACCTGTCCTGAGACTCGATCCGCTTCGCAAATGTGAATATCCTTTTTTGCTCCGTCCTCCCGGCTCAATAGAAGAAAAACTCTTCAGAGATACATGTATAAGATGCGGCACATGTATGAAAGTATGTCCTACCAATGCCATACAGCCTTCTGTGTTTGAAGCCGGAATTGACAATCTCTGGACTCCGAAGATTGTCCCACGAATAGGTTACTGTTCCTATGAATGTAATCTCTGCGGACAGATATGTCCCACGAATGCCATAAAACATCTGGAAATAAAAGAAAAACAGAAAACTCAGATAGGGCTTGCCTGTATAAATAAAAACAGATGTATACCTTATACAAGAGATGACAACTGTATGGTCTGTGAAGAAATGTGTCCTGTCTCTGATAAGGCCATAAAATACACCACTAAAAAGGTAATGGTAAACGGATTTGAAAAAGAGATAAAGCAGCCCTATATAGATCCCGAATTATGTATAGGCTGCGGAATATGTGAAAATAAATGCCCTGTAAGGGGTATGCCTGCAATTTATGTGACAATTTATACGAAAAAAGATGACAGTTATTACGGGTAGAAGGTGAGTAGTGAAAAGTGAGTAGTGAATAGTGAGTGGTGAAAAGTGAATAGTGAGTAGTGAATAGTGAATAGTGAGTAGTGAAAAGTGAGTGGTGAAAAGTGAGTAGTGAGTAGTGAAAAGATAGGGGCGACCATGTTCGCCCGGTGCCCGGTGAAAATACGCATCACGCATTACGCATTACGCGTCACGATTTATAAAGGAGGTTTTATAAAATGAACAGAAGAACGTTTTTGAAAAGTGCCACGTCTCTTGCAGCAGGTGTGTTGCTCGGTGCATGCAGTAAAAAAACTGGTTTTGCCGCAGTAACAGGAATTGCTCCCAGAAAATTGAGACAGAATAATCTGAAATCAGGTGTTTTTGTTGCAGAAGGAAAAGACCCGAAAGCTATGATAAGGGCAGCTCTCAAAGAAATAGGAGGACTGGAATCTCTTATTAAAAATGGCGATACTGTTGTGGTAAAACCCAATATCGGCTGGGATCGCACTCCTGAACTGGCTGCAAATACCAATCCCGAACTGGTGAAAGAACTTGTAACTATGTGTTATAAGGCAGGAGCTAAAACAGTGAAGGTCTTCGACAGAACATGCAATGACGCAAAAAGATGTTATAAAAACAGCGGTATTGCAAAAGCGGCAGAAGAAGCAGGAGCAAAAGTTAACTACGTAAGTGAATCTTCCAGCTTTTATAATGTTGTTACCGCACCTGATGCTGTTACCCTTAAAACGTGGAGTGTCTATCAGGATGTAATGAAGGCCAGTGTTGTTATAAATGTACCCATACTCAAACACCACGGCATTTCCGGTCTCACTGTAAGTATGAAAAATCTTATGGGTATTATAGGAGGAGACAGGGGTGAAATACATCAGGGTATAGATAAAAATCTGTCTGATCTGACAAGAATAATACCTGTAGAACTTGTTATAGTCGATGCCTATAGAATTCTTACCGGACATGGTCCTCAGGGAGGAAATGCCAGCGATGTTCGCATGGGAAACCAGATAATAGTAAGTACGAATCCCGTTATGGCAGATGCTTATGCCACTAAATTATTCGGTCTTGATCCCTCTAAAACGGATTTTCTTAAAGTCGCTTCTGAAAGGGGAATTGGAGAGATAAATGTCAGTAAGATGAAAATCAAGAAGATTAAAGTGTGAAATCGTTACGGGTAATTTATATGAGAATCGTAACGCGTAACGCGTAACGCGTGACTGGAGGAAAACCTTTATTACATGCTTATGCTCATGGAAGTAATTGACTGTAAAAGGGTTGTTTTTGAACATACCCTGATGGTAAGGAGAATTTTATGACTTACAATGATTTATTGGAAATTTCGAAAAAAGCGGAAGCTGATACGAAAGATTTCAGAGATGAAGTGAAAGATATAGAAGAGTATAATCAACTTAAAGTATTGAAAGCATTTATATCTCATGGAGTTTCTGATTTTCATTTTTCAGGCTCATCCGGCTATGGCTACCATGACAGCGGAAGAGATATTCTGGATGAAATCTATGCAGAAGTGTTCGGAGGAGAAAAAGCCCTTGTACGATGGCAGTTTGTCTCTGGAACTCATGCCATAAGTTCGGCTCTTTTCGGCATACTTCGTCCCGGTGATGAATTTCTTGCAGTTACAGGCACTCCCTATGATACACTCGGTAAAGTGATAGGGCTTGTGCCGGGTGTTAAAGGAACATTAACTGACTGGAGGATAAATTACAGAGAAGTACCTTTAAGAAACGATGGTAATGTAGATATAGAATCCTTTGAACGATATATAACGAAACATACAAAACTTGCTTTTATTCAGCGTTCCAGAGGATATTGCTGGAGAAAAAGCCTTACTGTAGAGGATATTTCCATTATTGTTAAAAGGCTTAAAGAGATAAAAGAAGATATAATAATTCTTGTAGATAACTGTTACGGTGAATTTACTGACAAAAAAGAACCTCTCGACACAGGAGCGGATATTATTGCAGGTTCTCTTATAAAAAACCCGGGCGGCGGCATATGTCCTGCAGGAGGATATATTGCAGGGAGGGGAGACCTTGTGGAACTCGCTGCAGGAAGACTTACCGCACCGGGCATAGGAAGTGAAGTTGGCACTTCCATGTATATTAACAGGACTTTATACCAGGGATTATATCTGGCTCCTTTACTCGTAAGCCAGGCCCTCTGCGGTATGATATGGGCCGGGACCATGTTTGAATATTTGAATTATATTACTTTACCGGCTAAAGGAGAAAAACGGGGTGACACAGTCCAGGCTGTAAAGCTCGGCAGCAAAGAAAAACTTATAAAATTCTGCCAGGGGATTCAGAGCAATTCTCCTGTAGACAGTCATGTAAATCTTGAAGGTGGCTATACACCGGGTTATACTGATAAAATAGTTATGGCTGCCGGGACGTTTATTCAGGGGGCATCACTTGAACTTTCTGCAGACGGGCCTTTAAGGGAACCTTTTATTGCCTACCTTCAGGGCGGACTCTCATATTTCCATATAAAATATGCTGTTCTCAGGGCTTTAGAGGCTATGGAGTGAGTGGTGAGTCGTGAAAAGTGAAAAGTGAAAAGTGAAAAGTGAAAAGTAAAAAGTGAAAAGTGAAAAGTGAAAAGTGAAAAGTGAAAAGTGAAGAGTGAAGAGTGAGCAGGGGAGTTTAATTAAACACCACGGGATTAAATACGCATCACGCATCACTCATCACGAAACCACGGGGCACGCGTCACGATTATAGCCCATTACACATACTCATAAATTTACCCAGATCCTTATATCTGTATCTTGCAAGATGATTGATATTAAGAAGGGATTGAAAAGCTTCAAAAGCTTCACCGGGTTTTTCATCCAGAAGGCACATGACACCGAGCATATAATGGGCCTGTGTAATTGAACTGTTTATATTTATAACCTCTTTTATCTCTGAAATACCGTCAGAAATTCTGTTCCGAATGAGGTATATTTTTGCCTTCAGTATTTTTGCCATACATTCCTTTTTATCTATTTCTAAAATATGGTCAATCATGTTTAAAGCACTGTCATAATCTTTGAGTTCCATATAAATTTTGGCAACCTGGGTTTTCAGGCATACTGATTCAGGGACTTTATTCAGTGCTTCTCTGTATATATTAAGAGCTTTGAATAGTCTTACTTCTTTAGATACTGGAGTTTCGTAGGATTTTTTATACTGTTCCAGCCTCAGGGAATCAAATTCTCTGATATATTGAACATTGAGCTTTGAAATCTCTCTTATTATTTTGTCTATTTCATGTTTATATCCCGGAGGGAGCAGGCTTTCCAGGTCGGAAAAATCTTTTTCATAGAGGTTATAGAAAACGCATCTGTAGTACATGGAGTTTTCGCTTCTCTCGAGCATCATGGGATAGAGGCGGCAGCTCAGAGGTCTCCACTGATAAATGGCACATTTTTTAGCGGTCAGATCTATATAGGGGCAGAGCGGTATTTCAATGCCCTCTTCCCAGGTTTTTACGTAAGAATTATTTTCACCGAGGTTATAATTTATATAATCTATATAAAGAGGTACAAAAAGATGGCTTTCGGATATATTGATACAGCAGTTTATGCATGGCCCGCAGTCCCGTGAAACAGGAGCTATGTAATTGTTTAGTTCACTATGGAGTTTATCTAATTTATCGAAATAATATGTTTTGTCTGCCATAATATGTTCGTGAAGGGTGAATAGTGATTTCGTAATGCGTGATGCGTTACGCGTAGGCTACGCCTGCTCACTCTTCACTTTTCACGTTTCACTCTTCACTCTTTACTTTTCACTTTTCATTCTTCACGACTCACCACTCACTTTTCACTCTTCACTTTTCACTCTTCACTCTTTACTTTTCACTCTTCACTCTTTACTTTTCACTTTTCACTCTTCACTTTTCACTTTTCACTCTTCACTTTTCACTCTTCACTCTTTACTTTTCACTTTTCACGGCTCACTAAATTTCATTCAAAGGATTTAATTTTATCAATTTCACCATTATCCCCGGATTTTTATCCATAACCTGTTTCAATGCGGTCATGTTCAGTTTAAAAGTTTCTACTTTCTCTTTTGTTACAGCATTATAGTCATAGACCGGATAAAACGGAGAAAAGGATATTTTTGCCAGAAAATCTCCTCTTCTTGCCTGATATATATAAGTGTCTTTAGAAATTTCTACAGTACCTGATTTTATTAAATATGCATCTGTTACTTTCTGTCCTTTTTTTATAATAATGGTATCTTTCGGTATGATCTCATAATCCATTATAGCCTGTAATTCTGTTTTCTGTGTGGCAGAAAGATTTTTCAATATTGTCTCATTGAATAACTGCCATGATTCCAGATCTCTTATTATGGCCAGATTTTTGACTCTTTCCATGATGCCGCCATGGTTCAGCAGTTCCAGCAGATCTTCCCGTTCTATGACCAGAACTTTCAGAGGAGTTCTGACGGCGATGGACGCAGTCCGCGGTATGTTAAATATTATGGATGTTTCTCCAAAATAATCATAGGTACTGTAGATTTTTAAAGGAGTACCGTTTACAGAAACAACAGCTTCTCCCGAGTGAATAATATAGAATTTATCACCTTTCTGTCCTGTCCGAAGGATTTCATCTCCCGGAGAAAATTCTTCATAATAAGCTCTTGATAGGACCGTAAGAGCTTTCAATGGATTGAGGTTACGAAAGAGATCGGTGTTTAATATTATATCCAGCTTTTCGTCCAGTAAATTCTGTTCTTCTCTGGATATATCGCATATGATGGTATGTTCGATACCGCTTTTCGCCAGCTTAAGCCCTGAACCTTCCGGTATGGTTTTCTGGCTTACATGTATTAAATAAAGCTTTTCTTTTATTTTATCAGAAAGTTCTTCCAGGAATTTTACAGGCGTATGAATTGGAGGGATACCTGCTTCATGAATTATAATAGAATGGTTCCACGGGAAATTCAGGAATTCTTCAGCCCTGGCTTTACTCATAATTTTTTTTCTCTCTACTTTCTTTATGGAAGGAGGATGATTGAACATATCGGAACTGTAGACAAGGCTTTTATCGTAAAAATATGTTTCAAACCAAATGGTGGGTATGCTGTGAAAGGAATATTTAAATACAAACTTACCTGAAAGTATTTCATGGAGATTTCCTATTACGACGGGATGAAAATCAAACATTTTTTCGAGGAATTTAGCCGGTATGTCTGTTATAACAGAATATTTTTTGAGAAAACTTTCCTTTATTGTTCTGGTTGTATGAAGTCTTATTCGTCTTTCTTCCAGGATTTTCTGTAGTGTTCCGCTGTCATGATCTGCATGGCAGTGTGTAAGTATTAAATCTCCTATAAGTTTGGGATTTATGTTGTTTTCTTTAATCCATCTTGTAGTATTTACAGGAGGATCTACCAGAATACCTCTCCCGTTAATCCATATAATAAAACCTGTAGTTTTTTCCGTTGGATCAAAGCCATGACCTGAACCTATAACGGTAATACCAAAATTCGGAGGAGAATAACAGGAATTAATCGATAGCTTTCCCGGTTTGTTTTCAGGAAATATAAAATCTTTTGGAAGAAGAAAGTTTTTTCCTCCGTCTTTTATTAAATAATTTTCTCTGTCCTGATTTATAATCTCAATATGATTGAATTTAAAAACTTCTCCTTCTTCCAGAGGAATATAATCTATAAAATCATCCATTACAGCAGTACGGCCGAGTTCCGGTTCAAATTTAAAATAAGTAAATTCTTTTTTTAGTGCCGGAAAGGTTTTTGCTTTTTTACCCTCCCTGTAGTCATGTTCTACTGCAGGATGGCGAGGGCCGTAGAGAGCTTCTTTTATCACGGAAATTATTTTTTTTCCGTCTTTTTTCGGACCTATTAAGATTGTTTTTCTGTTTTTTATGTAGAAATTGTAATAAATAGGGAATTCGAAATCTGCCGTACTTATACCATATTCAAAAGAAAATAATTTTGCCGGCATGAGAAATATCTGAGGCACATTGCCTTCTCTTACCATTGTATCTTTAATGGTTTCCGGTATGGCTCCCACCTGTACCGGGCCGGCAGATGTTCTGGCGATAATACCGCCTCTCGGAAGAACAGTTACATCTTCCTTCATATAACAGTTACCATTTCCTCCCAGGTAGTTATCCCTTCTTTTACAAGCCTTGTAGCATCTTCTCTCAGAGTCAGCATACCTTCACTTCTTGCCGCTTCGGTAAGTTCCATTGTGTCTGCCCCTGTTACTATAAGTTTCTTTATTCTGTTACTTATTTCCATAAATTCGAAAACACCTATTCTTCCATGATAACCCATCTGACGGCAAAAATCGCATCCTGTTCCTCTGGATAAATCCATAGTTTTAAGTTCCAGCAGATCTTCCGGAATATCTGCATCAGGGGAAACTCTGTAAATTTCGGCACAGTTATCACAGACTTTTCTTACAAGCCTCTGAGCTATGACACCTATAAGGGTTGATGCAAGCAAATAAGGAGGAACTCCCATGTCTACCAGTCTTGATATTGCTCCCGGCGCATTACGTGTGTGAAGTGTTCCAAGAACCAGATGACCTGTGAGTGCTGCCTGAATACCAAGTTCTGCCGTTTCCTGATCCCTTATTTCGCCTATCATTATTATATCGGGATCCTGTCTTAATACTGACCTGAGGGCAGTGGCAAAGGTAAGATCGACCTTCGGATTGATTGGTATCTGATTTATCCCGTCTATTGTAAATTCTACAGGATCTTCCAGGCTTATAATATTTGTTTCAGATGATTTCAGGTAATTTAAAGCTGCATACAGGGTGGTAGTCTTTCCGCTTCCTGTAGGGCCTGTGACTAAAATCATACCGTCAGGCTGCCTTAACATACGTAAAAATTTCTTTTCTTCAACAGATCTGAGTCCTAATTCGGATATACCGTATAATGCAACAGATTTATCAAGGATTCTGAGAACTATCTTTTCACCGAGTGCTACAGGAGTTGTGGATACTCGAAAATCAATCTTTTTTTCTCCTATTTTCATTTCTATCCTTCCGTCCTGAGGCCTTCTTCTTTCTGTAATATCAAGGTTTGAAATAATCTTTATTCTGGATACGACAGGAGCAACCGCTTCTTTCGGTATGACCTGCATATCATGAAGTACTCCGTCTATTCTGAATCTTACAAGCATACCTTCTGTTCTCGGTTCGAAATGAATATCGCTGCTTTTCATAGCTATAGCCTGTGTCATTACCGTATCTATAAGCTTTGACACAGGTGTGGTGCCAACCATGATATCTTCTTCCTGATCCAGTTTGCCTTCTGCTCTGTCTCTTTCTATTTCTGCCATAACTTCTTCCATAGGAAGAGAACTGCCGTAATATATGGCGATAGCCTTTTGAATATCAGCTTCAGGGGCATAGACCATTTTTATCGGCCTTTTGAGCCTTGTTCTCAGATCCTCTTCTATTTCTACATCCATAGGATCTGACATGGCTACAATCAGTTTTTCTTCATCAAATCTCATGGGAATAACGGAGAAATGTCTTGCAAAGTCTGCAGTCACAAGGTTGACAGCATCTTTATCAAGAAGATACTGTGATAAATCCACATAATCTGCAGCATAGAAAAATTCCAGCACCTGATCCTTCAGTGTGCCTGTAACGGCTTCTATTGCCATTAAAGCCTGAGGCAGTGTGATGCCTGTAAGCCCTACCTTTTTGAGAGCTTCTTTCAGATGCTGAGGACTTATAAGACCTGCTTTCGCCAGCAGATCTCCCTTCCTCTGTTCCATATCCATAAGTTTTCCCGAAGGCATTCTCGGAGGCGGCCCATCTTCTTTTTCGGGAGACGTATAATAGTTTATCATTTCTATCAATCGTTCAGGCATTGTATGATATTTAATCAGATAGTCGCAGGCACCTATATTTATCGCATTCCTGTGGTCGTCGGCATTATCGAAATTTGACATAATTATTAAAGGGATTTCAGAAGTTTTCGGATCCGATTTCAGTCTTTTACATACATCAAATCCGTCTAAATCTGGAAGCACTGAATCCACGAGAATAATATCGGGCTTTTTCTCTTTTGCTTTTGCCATTCCAAGACGGCTGTTATTTGAAGTAAGCACCTTGTACCCTGCCCGTTCGAGTTCTGTCTGCCATATCTTCAGCATAACATAATTATCTTCTATTATAAGGACTGTTTGTGCCATTGCATGGTTCCTCCGCTCTGTGTTAATTAGATTCGTAACGCGTGACGCGTGAAGGATGACTGTTTTATGTTTTAATGAATGTAATTCTATATTTTCTTCCATAAATCCTTTACGGGAAATAAATTTCTTTATTGTAAACTTGAACTGATATGTGTGACGAAATAATTTTTTGTAATTACGCTTACATTTATAGAAGGATAGTTGCATAAATATCTAGAATCTCTTTTCAGCAAATAAAAAAATAGAATCCTTTTATCAGTTACAGATAATCCTCCCGTCACGCGTTACGCGTCACGCGTCACGAAAATGGGGTGTATTATGTATAACAGGAACCTTTTTATAGCAGATGACAGCAGGAGTGTCCTCAAAGCCTATAAAAATATATTCGATAAACAGAAAACAGAAGGTTATTTTAAATTAAAAATTTTTAATGACGGTTTTTATCTTTTAAATTATTTTAAACGTGAATATGAAAAGAAAAATAAAGTCCCCCTCTGTATCCTGGATATGAAAATGCCCCTTATGGATGGTATGACCACTGCATCTGAAATCAGAAAAATTGATCCTGATGTTATTATAATTATAGTGACAGGTCAGGAAGATATAACTATTAACGATATAAGGGAACATTTGAAACAGGACATATATTATATAAGAAAGCCTTTCAATGAAGAAGAACTTTACTGTCTTGTAGATTCCCTTATGAAAGGATGGAATAAGAACCAGGAGATTAAGAAATACAAAGAGCAGCTTGAGGAAGTGGTAGCAGACAGAACTGCAGAACTTATGATGGTAAATGAACAGCTTCGATCCAGAATAGCGGAACAGAAGCTTATAGAACAGGCGTTGAGCCGTATGGCTAAAGCCATAGAACATTCGGGAGACATCATAATTATAACAGACACTAAAGGAAATATTCAATATGTGAATCCTGCTTTTACAGTTATAACAGGCTATAGAAGGGATGAAGTTATAGGTAAAAAAACCTCCATTTTTAAGAGCGGAAAACATGACCGGGCATTTTATAAACATATGTGGCATACAATTACGGAAGGTAAGGTATGGACAGGCCATTTTGTTAACAGAAAAAAAGACGGCACTTTTTATGAAGCAGAGGCTTCTATATCTCCCATAAAAAATAAAGAGGGATATATTACCAATTATGTTGCCGTAAAAAGGGATGTAACGGATAAGCTTAAACTTGAAAAACAGCTTTCCCGGGTTCAGAAGATGGAAGCCCTTGGCACTCTTGCAGGCGGCATAGCCCATGATTTTAATAATATACTTTCAGGAATAATAGGTTATACGGAATTATCCCTCAATGAAACTTCTGAAAATACAGATGTTCATATGTTTCTGAAACAGGTTCTTAAAGCAGGCCTTCGTGCCAGGGAACTTGTAAAACAGATATTGACCTTCAGCCGCCAGGCAGAACATGAAAGAAAACCTCTGGAAATCGGCCTTATTGTGAAAGAAGTGTTGAAACTTTTAAAACCTTCTCTTCCTTCCACTGTTGAAATCAGAGAAAATATTCAATACACGTCAGGCAAAATTCTTGCCGATCCGACCCAGATTCATCAGGTGCTCATGAACCTCTGTACCAATGCTTTTCATGCCATGAAAAGTCATGGCGGAATGTTAGAAGTTACACTGACTGACATTGATATTAATGCGGATAACATAGATTTACACAAAGATATCAAAGAGGGTCATTATATAAAACTTTCCGTCTCTGACACAGGACATGGCATGACGAGAGAAATTCTCGAAAGAATATTTGATCCCTATTTTACAACAAAGGGACAGGGGGAAGGCACAGGGCTCGGTCTTTCTGTAGTTCATGGGATTGTGAAAAGCTATAACGGTGAAATTAAGGTTTTCAGCGAACCTGGTAAAGGCAGTACCTTTGATATATACCTTCCCGAAGTCGATGCGGAAACAGCAAAAGAAGAGACTCCGGAACCTGTTCCGGGAGGAAAGGAAAAAATTTTAATTGTAGATGATGATGAAGACCTTGCCATTATGCTCCAGAGTATTTTGAATCGTCAGGGCTATGATGTGATTGTTTCAACTGACGGCAGGGAAGCTTTGAAGGTTTTCCGGAATCACAGGGATATAGATCTGGTCATAACGGATCAGGCCATGCCTGAAATAACCGGTACCCAGCTGGCACAGGAAATCTATGGTATAAGTCCTTCTGTACCGGTAATACTCTGTACAGGGTTTACGGAGGATTTACATCTTGAACCTGTAACATATCCGGGCATCAGAAAATTTTTCCTTAAACCATTTACTATAAGGAATATTGCAGAAGGTATAAGGGAAGTACTTAATGACAGCGGAGATGCTCCCCCGTCATCTTTTCAGTAACAGAATATTTAACAGAATTATATTCCATTGCAGTTTTACTGTTTCATCTATATTCATATCGTGACTCGTATAGAGTCAGTTTATCTAAATAATTTATAGAGGACAGATAATGAGAAATAAAAATATTTTTATAGCAGATGATGAAGAATACCTTTTTGGTTTATATAGAGATATATTTGAAAGTAAAAAGAGATTGTCTTTAAAATACGGTGACAGAGATGACTATGGTTTCAATGTGAATTTATTTAAAGATGGTACGTACCTGTTAGAATATTTCAGAGACGAATATGAAAAAAACAAC
Organism: Vulcanimicrobiota bacterium; assembly: GCA_040217695.1. Classification (GTDB taxonomy): domain Bacteria; phylum Vulcanimicrobiota; class SpSt-956; order SpSt-956; family JAKJGF01; genus CALARM01. Next base: position 12,319 of record JBEHWO010000059.1, read on the forward strand.
AGAGTCCCTCTCTGTATACTGGACATGAAAATGCCGCTTATGGACGGACTTTCTACTGCTATGGAACTCAGAAAGATTGATGCCGATGTTATTATTATTATTGTTACAGGTTATACGGATACACCTCTTGAAACTATAAGGGAAAGTTTAAAACAGGATATTTATTATATACAGAAACCTTTTAACCCGGTAGAACTTTACTGTCTTGTAGATTCTCTTATAAAAATGTGGAACAGGAATACAGAACTTAAAGAGAGTGAAAATAGCCTGAAAGAGAAACAGAAAGAACTGCTTCTGACTCAGAAAGAACTGGAAGATGCAATTAATCATGCAAAAAATATGGCAGATAAGGCTGAAATGGCAAGTATTAATAAAAGTGAATTTCTTGCCAGCATGAGTCATGAAATAAGAACACCCATGCATGGCATTATCGGTATGTCCAGCCTGTTACTTGACACAGAACTCACCCCCGAGCAGAGAGAATATACGGAAATAATTCATAAAAGTTCTGACGCTCTCCTTACGGTTATCAATGATATCCTGGATTTTTCCAGAGTGGAAGCAGGTAAACTTGAACTTGAACCGGTCGATTTTGACCTGAGACAGAGTATTGAAGAAATAATGGATCTTCTTGCTATAAAAGCACATCAAAAGGGAATCGAATTGAACTGCCTCTTTAATGTTAATTTACCTTTTCTTTTGAGAGGCGATCCTTACAGACTCAGGCAGGTTTTGCTCAATTTGATTGGCAACGCCATCAAATTTACTGAAAAAGGCGAAGTAATACTGGAGATCAATCCGGAAAAAGAAAGAGACAGGGATATTATATTACATTTCTCCGTTTCCGATACAGGCCCCGGTATACCGGAGGATGCGCTGGAGAGACTTTTTAAAACTTTTTCTCAGAGCCTGGCAGGGAAAAAATATGGCGGTTCAGGCCTCGGGCTTGCTATTTCCAGAAGACTTGTGGAAATGATGGGGGGTACTATAGGTGTTAAGAGTAAAGCCGGTTTTGGCTCGAATTTTTATTTTACCTCTGTCTTTGAAAAACGCCCTGAAATCAGTATCTCTGAACATATTATACCTGTAGAACTTAAAGAACAGCGTATTCTTATAGTAGATGACAACAGAACAAACAGATTGATTCTGACAAAATATCTCTCTTCACTGGGATGCAGATGTGATGAAGCAGGGAATGGTATTTATGCTCTGGGAAAATTGCATCAGGCTCATTCCGAAGGAGACCCCTTCAGGATAGCTGTAATAGATAGAAAGATGCCGGAGATGGACGGAGAAACTCTGTGTAAAAATATCAGAAATTCTGATTCACTCAGGAATATACTTATTATTATACTGACCTCCTTGGACAGACGTGGCGAAATGAATGAATTATATTCTGCTTTTATTGATGCATGTCTTACAAAACCTGTAAAGAATGCACAGCTTTATAAAACTATTGTAACTCTCATAAATAATCAGACCATATCAAAAGAAAAAAAGAGCGGAACTATGCTGACAATGGTTCCTTCCGGCACAGATAACAGCCGTATTCTTATTGTGGAAGATAATGAAATTAACCGTCAGGTTGCTCTCCATATTACAGGTAAACTCGGTTACAGAGGATATGTTGTAAGCAGTGGCGCCGAAGCATTAAAAGCTCTTGAATCCAATCATTACGACCTTGTACTTATGGACATTCAAATGCCTGGCATGAACGGATTTGAAACTACAGGCATTATTCGCTCTGCTTCTTCAAAGGTTTTGAACCATAATATCCCTGTAATTGCTATGACAGCCTATGCATTAAAAGAAGATTATGAAAAATGTATGCTTGCAGGAATGGACGCTTATATTTCAAAACCTGTTCATCCTGATGAACTTTTTACATTAATAGAAAAACACATACGGAAAGAGAATAAAGATGATATTCCCACTCAAATAGATGCAGTCAATAAAGAGGAAAATAATGAACAGAAATCCCCTGAAATGGAAATTTTCGATGAAATGGTTCTGCTCAAACGTCTTGCAGGTGATAAAGAATTTCTCGAAGAATTAATAAAGAAATCCTGTGAGTTTATACCTGAACAGATAGAGAAACTCAGAAAATACAACAATAAAAATAAGTTCAGTGAGCTGAAAATACTTTCCCACAGTATGAAGGGAACTTTTGCCAATATTGAAGCAAGGATTTTAAATAAACTGGCTTCTCAGCTTGAAAAGGCTTCGGAAGAAAAAAATACATCCAGGGTTAATGAGATTATAGAAGAACTGGCCGGGGAATTTGATAAATTTTCTCTTGTTGTTGAGAGAAAACTTTTTTTAGATTGAAATCTTTTTGACTGTGTCATAAATTTTGTGTAGACCTCTGTTAAGAGGTTGTAAAAAATAACCTTATCATATGTGCAATCGTGACGCGTGACGGGAGAACAATAACCATAGTTTGAGAGGTTATTTTCTTACAGTCCCTGAAGCCTTATTGTATGATAATTCTACACAAAATATCTCACACTTTCTTTTTTTTCCATTCTATATAAAATCACCTGTCATTTTCAAACAGGACTTACACACTTTGTCATTGCGAGGAGCGGAGCGACGAAGCAATCCCAACAGTCTCTGTTGTAATAATGGGATTGCTTTGCTTCACTTGCAATAGCTGATTCTTCTGTATTTTTTGCGTAAGTCCTTTTAAAATTACCTCGTTATTGACATCATTCTATTTCTTTTGCTACAATGAGCAGATAAAATTTTTATTGAAAGGAGCTATTATATGTCAGATGTACTTCATAAATCGTTTTATTGTCCCAGTTTGAATAAAGAAATGAGGTACTGTATTTATCTTCCTCCCAGTTACTGGCATAATAATAATGTTTATTATTCCTCTCTGTATCTTCTTCCCGGATTGATGGATTATGAGAAGACATGGTGTGAAAAAGGCAGGGTTCATGAACATATGGATAATCTCATCTACAGCGGAAAAACAGGTGAAATGATAATAATAATGCCGGATAAAGATGATGCAGCCCTTAATCCTCATATGAAAGAAGCTTTTGCCTCCTATCTGGGAAGAGATTTACCGGGCCATATTGAATATGAATATAGAGTTATTCCTTCAAGAGGTCACAGAGGTATTGAAGGACTTTCTCTCGGTGCGGGATGGGCAGTGCGCATGGCCCTCTGGTACCCCGAGGTTTATTGTTCCGTCGGTGCCCTGAGCGGTGGCTTCGGTGAAGAAACTTATAATTTGATACTGGAAAAGCAGGATTATCTGAGACATCTCGGTATGAGATTCAGAATAGGTGTTGGCACTGCAGAACCTGAGGTCATAGAAGGAAACAGACATTTTTCCGATTTCCTTCAAAGCCTTGGTTTCTACAGTGAATTTGCCATAGATGAAGGCCCTCATGACTGGCCTTTATGGGTAAATCAGATTTATAATTCCCTTCAATTCCATTATTATTCTTTTAATTCCTGAAATCGTGACGCGCAATAAGTGACGCGAAGCAATGCGATTTTCAAAGAAAAGGCTGAGAGGACATTCCTCTCGGCCTTTTATCAAATCATATTTTATTTAAAAAGATAAAAAAATCAAAAAGCATGCTATAATTATTTTATTCCTATGTTTAATTATAGTCCACCATGTTACCGGGGCGAGCAATACATATATGCTCTCGTGACAGGAAGAAAACTTTTATTAAATGCTTCTCCGGTCACTAAATTTTTCCGTTTAAATTCTAATACACTATAATCTCGTATCAGGCATCTTTAAAAGGAGGTTATTATGCACAGAAAAATATTAAAAATAGATCTGGAAACAAAAAAATATGACATATCAGAAGACAGTGACCTTTATACTCAATGGATGGGCGGTACAGGGGCAGGTATAAAACTTTTAAACAGAGAATGTCCTAAAGATATAGAACCGCTGGATCCGAAAAATCCGCTTGTATTCAGTACAGGGCCGTTAAACGGTTATTTCCCTGTAATAACAAAGACTGTTGCCATGTTTAAATCGCCTCTTACGGGAAACCTGGGTGAATCCCATGGAGGGGGAAGATTTTTTCAGGGCATGAACAGTGCAGGCTTTTCATCTATAATAATAACAGGAAAAGCAAAAAAGCCATGTTATATATGTATTTACAATGATAAAGTAGAGGTTAAGGATGCAGGTTCTGTCTGGGGCCAGTCTGCTCCTGCCACTGAAAGGATTTTGAGAGAGGCAGAAGGAGGCAAAGGGAAATTGTCTGTTGCGAGAATTGGCCCGGCAGGGGAGAGGATGTCACGGTTCGCCTGTGTTACGATTGACGGCTCCCGCCATTTCGGCCGTCTCGGTATTGGTGCAGTATTCGGAAGTAAAAATCTTAAAGGACTTGTTATCGGAGGAACAAAATCTTTACCGGTAGCGGATAAAAAAGAATATAATAAATTTTACAGCGAAATTTATACCGAGATTAAAGAATCAACACTTATGAAAAAATATCATGACTATGGAACTTCTGTGAATGTAATACCTCTGAGTAAAATAGGAGGTCTTCCTACAAGGAATTTTTCCCAGGGCTATTTTGAAGGTTCTTCACAGATTTCAGGCGAGAAATTTGCCTCCGATTATCTTATACAGCACACTGCCTGTGCACACTGTCCCGTAGGATGTATCCACATAGGAAAACTCAGGGAGAAATTCTCGGAACCATGCCATTATAAAACAGTAAAGGTATCCTATGATCATGAACTTATCTATGCCCTTGGAAGCAATTTGAGTATAAGTTATGCACCTGATATATTAAAATTACTCGAATATATTGAGAAACAGGGATGGGATGCCATAAGTATGGGCGTAACCCTTGCCTGGGCTACGGATGCATTCCTCCATGGCATAATAAATTTAAAGCAAACAGATATACCTGTGGCCTTCGGCGATACTTCTACCTATATGGAAATGATGAGAAGAATTGCTAACGGGTACAATGAATTTTACATGGATCTTGAGGCAGGGGCAGATTACTGTGCAAAGAAATACGGAGGAACTGATCTTGCCATATGTTTCGGAAAAAATGAGGCACCGGGATATATGACAGGCGAAAATACCTACCTTGGTTTCTGTGTCGGTATCCGCCATTCTCATTTAGACAATGCTTCTTACAGTCTGGATCAGAAACTGCTTACCACTCACATAGATGAAGTAAAACAGGTTGAAATATTGCTTGCTGAAGAAAGATGGCGTTTTATATTGAACAGCCTCGTAATATGCCTTTTTGCCAGGGAAATATATAAAAAAGACAGAGTTATTAAATTGTTAAACCTTCAGGGACATACCTGGGATGAACAGAGTCTGGATGATTTAAGTAAAAGAATACATATGGAAAAAATGGCCTTTAAGATGGCAAACGGGTTTGATCCATTTTCTTTAGAACTTCCCGGTAAACTTTACAGGGTAAAATCTGCAGGCAATTACCCTGACGAAGAGAGTTTTAAGAGGAAAAACAAACTTTACTGGGAAATGGCAGGGATTAAAGAAGAGAAATAAGAGAATTAACGGGTAATGTTTAAACGGTACCCGTTATATTTTTTTCAACAATTCTGTATTTAATGTTAACGAAATGTTAACAAAATGTTAACATTTCGTTAACATTGTTAATATTTCGGCAACATTTTCCTGATATAATATTAATAGATAATGAATAAAAATAAGGTGGTGTTAAAAAATGTCAGAAGAATTGTTGGAGGAATTGATGGTAGATTTTGTACCGGCCATTTATGTAATACCTTTTACCGGTCTTACAGATGAAACTCATCTGAAAGACAATGAGATTATAACTGGCTGTGAGACTTTACCCTTTACAGGTATATCGGATGTATCGGTAAAGCTTAATAAGAAGGTTGTAACAGATTTTTCTACTGTTAGAAAGATAAATATCGGAATCAACATAGTTAATTATATATTTACTGTAATATTATCTATTATTACTTTGAGATTTGCTTTTTTAATCTTCGGAGTTAAGGATAATATAATTTACAAAATAACAAATCTTTTATTATTTCCTGTCTTTCATTTGCTTGGCACAGTTCCGTCCGTATCGCCTCCTCACGTAGAGCGCGAGTCTCTTGTAGCTATAGCTTTATATGCCATTATAGTGTCTTTCGTCTCAGTACTGGCAGGTCTTGTGAAAAAGATAGTGAAGAAGAGAATGACATAAAGTGAGAAGTGAGTGGTGAGTCGTGAAAAGTGAAAGGTGAAAAATGAAAAGTGAAAATCGAAAGGTGAAAAGATACCTACCAGTTACGTGTTACGCGTTACGCGTTACGATTATAGTGAGTCGTGAAAAGTGAACGATAAAGATTGCTTTTATTATAGTAATATAAATGTTCACTGATAACTGGTCACTGATAACTGGTCACTGATCTAATATTTCCCTGAAGCTCTGAGAGTTGTTTTTCTGTTATCCCATGCTTCCGTATAATCAGGGTCAATATTTAAAGCTTCATTATAACATTCCAGGGCTTCCTCATATTCTCCCTGGTTGTGCAGTGCTACTCCTTTATAATTCAATGCTCTCACATATCTGGGATTAATATCCAGTACCTCATTGTAGCAGTCTATTGCGCCGTCATAATCCCCTCTGTTATAAAGACAGCACCCTTTTTTTATGAGTATTTCTATATCTTTCGGGTTAATATCCAGTGCTTTATTATAACAATCTTCAGCTTCATCATATTCTCCGAGTTTTGACAGAGATATTCCTTTGTTTACAAGAGCATCTATGTATTTCGGGCTTATATCCAGCGCTTTATTGTAGCAGTCAATGGCTCCTTTATAGATAAACATATTGTGAAGTGCTATACCTTTATAGTTCCATGCCTCGAAGATATGCGGATTTATGTCTAAAATTCTGTTGTAACAGTCTATAGCTTCTTCATATCTGCCGTTATTTGCCAGACCATTACCTTTTTCGAATAATTCTTCTATTGTTTCTCCTCTGCATAGAGAAATATTAAACATCAGTATTAAAATTGTTAAAAAATATTTTATTCTTTGACTCACATGGTATCCTCCCTATTCGTAAATTCTTACTTCAAAGGAAAAGGTTTTGTCTACGAGACTCTGAATTATTAAAGCATACGTATTTATATGTTCCGGATATATATTCATAGACAGCCTGCTGTGTTTCTTTTCCTGTTTTTTTCTGTTTTTTACCTGAAAATCCTGATAACTTGTGAAAGAACCTCCTGCTTTATCTATATCTTTCATAAGTTTTGAATAATTTAACAGATCCTGCAGGCTATGTAATTGTTCTTCAAAGATAATATCAACTCTTACGGATAATTCCCGTGTCAGCCTTTCATTTAAATATGCTACAGACTCTTTAATATCTCGTCCTGTGTAAACAGTATACATATAAATTACTTCTTTTCTACGTTTTATTATGGTAATGGAGTTACATGCCACATTTAAACTGTGAGTTTCTGCAATATGTCTCTTAATCTGAAAGAATAAATTTTATTCAAATTGAGACTTATCTGCGGATAGCTTCTCAGCATACCAAGGAAATCTTCTCTGTATATAGATAATAATTCTGCACTCTGAGAAATTATCTTTGCATTTGTAGCCCTCTGCCCTTCGTCTACAACACCCATATCGCCGCAAATATCTCCTTCTTTAATATGGAGTAATATAACAGATTTTTCCGGAGAAGAAGTCTTATAAAGGGTAATTTCTCCTGATGCGACAATATAAACTCTGTCTGCTTCCGTACCTTCTCTATACAGAATTTCATCTTCGCTGTGAGTGCTTATATGGAGTAACTGAACTATTTCCTCCATGTCCGAAAGGGGGAGGGATGAGAAAATAGGTATGGTAGCAAGAAGTTCAATGTCCAGTTTATATGTCTCTCTGGCAGGGATAAATGTTTCCTCTTTTTCTTCCGGGACAGATTCTTCCGTAATTGATTCTGTAAAAGTCTGCTGTACCGGTTCGGTAAAATCCTGTATCTTCTGTGCCGGCTCCGAATAAATTTCTTTTTTAGCCGTACCGGTAACATCAGCGGAAGGTTCTCTGGTTTTTTTCTGCCCTTCTTTTTCATAATAAGATTTTATATCTTCTATGATCCCCTGTGCTTCTTTTCCGAGAAGCTGTCTTACAAAAGCAGCTTTTTCTCCTCCTGATTTTATAAGGTTAATGGCAGAAGGTAAAAGAGATTTCTGTTTCTTTTCCAGACATTTTTCAATAAGTTTCAGCCCTGTATCAAATTCTTTTACAGATTTTAAAAATAAATTTTTTATCTGAAGTTCTCTTTCCCATGATATTCCTTTTGCTTTGAAGCCGAAATTATCAAAACCTTTCCCGAATCTATCAAGTTTTTCCTTTTCCGATTCCAGCATAAAACGGAAATCTTCTTCGGAAATAAGGTCTACAAGAAATTCATGACATTTTTTATTTACATATATGTAATCCATGGCAGCCCGTGAAGCAGGGATTTTATATCTTTCCCTTTCTTCCGGTGTTTCCTCTGAAATTTCTTCATGTTCTTCTTTTTCCGAAGAGGATATGTTTTTTGAGAACTTCTCCAGAAATTTCCTTGGATCTCTGTGGGATTTATATTCTTTATATACACCCATATAATTGCTGCCTTTCAGTGTTTATGGTTTGAGGTGTTCATCCATGAAAAATAGTTGTCAACTTTAAACTCTCAACCCTCAACCCTCAACTCTAAACTTTAAACTCTCAACCCTATAAAAATTCCTTGTAAAAATAAAAAAACCTTTCGGTTTTTTTATAAAAACAAATAACTTTATTTCCGCTCAACAGCGGAAACATCTATGTAATATATTATGTAATTAGCCTTTAAAACAGAGTCGATATGCGCCAAACGGAAGGATCTGGACATGAATATTTGATTTTACTTCCAGATTATCTATCCTGTTGGTATATTCCATATTTTCCAGGTCAACAGGACTGGTTCTTCTCATTTCCATCAATAATAACTGTGCTTCTACACTCAGAGTAACACGATCTTTCAGCCAGACAGATTTTTCCTGTCCATGAAGTCCCTGTGCCTGTCCCTTACGTGAGATTTCTGTCATTTTTTTGCCATGAACTGTATCTACCCTTGTACCGAGAGTAATACCGGGTTTTTTCCTTCTCGCTGATACAGCATTAATGGCAGCCAACCCATCATCATTCTGTCTTCTCTGGGCCATATCTCTCCCCCCTGACTTAATTTTTTCAAAAATTATCTGTTTTAATTATATCATATTAAACAGATAATTTGTTAACATAGTGTTAAATTTTTGTAACATTGTTTGGAAAATTTATTATAAATGTGATGAATTATAAAGGTGTCTATAGTATAATATATTCGTGATGCGTGATGCGTAATGCGTGATGCGTGATGCGGAGGGATTAAACCAGTCACGGGTGACTCGTTACGCGTCACGGGAGCATGTATTTATTATTTATGCTTGATTCAGTAACTATAAAGGATGACCATTCTATGTTATTCGGCAAAAAATCCTGTCTCAGACGTCCTGAAAAGGAAGATTATGGTAGAATCTGGATCTGGTGGAATGAGCCTGAAATACAGAGTCTTTTAAATCTTCATCCTTTCCCTCCTGCCTTTGATGACGTAGAAATCTGTTATAATAACAGTATTTTTGATAGAACAAAAGAATTTTTTATTATTCATGCTTTCGATAAAAAGACAATAGGTACAATAGATCTGTACGATATAAGATGGAGGGAAGGTTCTTCCTCTATTACTGTAATGATAGGTGAGAAGGAATACTGGAGTAAAGGTTATGGAGCAGATGCCATTCTGACTTTAATTGAATTTGCTTTTACTGAGCTTTCTTTGAGGAGAGTCGAAGTGACAGTGGCAGAATATAATAAAAGAGCTATAAAATGCTATGAAAAATGCGGTTTTAAACTGGAAGGATGTCTCAGAAAAAGGCTGCTCCTGGACGGAAACTATTATAATCAGCATATTATGGCTTTACTCAGGGAGGAATATGTAAATGTTCTGGCGTAAAAAGGAAAAAGCAGAACTTGTATTCTATCCCCAGAAAGGGTCTGCAGGAAGCAATGCTCTGGCACAGACTCCATGGCCGAAGTTCCGTGGCAATCTTCAGAATACCGGACTCAGTGAATATTCAAGACCTCAGAGAGGAAGAAAGCTCAAGTGGAAGTTCAGAGTTAAAGATAATATTTCTTCCAGTCTGGTAATAGGTCCCGATAGCACCCTTTATTTCGGTTCCTGGGATAAACACCTCTATGCGCTGGATAATAAAAGAGGAAAGATGAAATGGAGATTTACTACAGGAGGCTATGTAACTTCGACACCTTCAATCACCAAATCAGGTACTATATATTTCGGCTCAAAGGATAAACATCTTTATGCCATAAATCCTGACGGAACTCTTAAATGGAAATATTTTATAGGTAAAAGCATTACTTCTTCAAATTCTATAGATGATGACGGAACAATTTATATAGGTTCGTGGAACGAACATCTTTATGCCGTCGGTGCAGACGGCACTATTCATATAGGCTCTCTTGATTTTTCTCTTTATGCCATAAATCCAGACGGAACTCTTAAATGGAAATTCGGTACAGGAAATCTTATTGAATCCTCGCCTGCCATAGGAACAGACGGAACTATTTATGTGGGCAGCGGTAATCCTTATCTTTATGCTATTTCAAGAGAGGGACAGTTAAAGTGGAAATTCAGAACAGATAATTTTATCTCATCTTCTCCTGCTATAGGATCAGACGGATCTATTTATGTAGGGAGCGGGGATTCCGCTCTTTATGCCATTAATCCCGACGGAACCTTTCGATGGGGTGTGAGAACGGGAAAAGAAATAGTTTCTTCTCCTGCCATAGGAAAAGACGGAAATATATATTTTGGTTCATGTGATAATTATTTCTATTCCATAAACAGTGAAGGTATGCTCAGATGGAGTTTTAAAACTGGAGATTCTATAATCTCTTCGCCTGTAATTGATTCTGAAGGTTTTATATATTTCGGTTCCTGGGACGGCTATCTTTACGCTTTAAGAGCTGACGGACAATTACAATGGAAATTTAAAACGGGCGGTTCCATAGATTCTTCTCCCAGCCTGGATTCCGACGGTACTATTTATGTAGGGTCAAGCGATAAATATGTGTATGCCATAGGGTAAGGAACGTCACGCGTCACGTGTCACGCGTCACGCGTCACGATTCCTAATCCTTCAGCTTCATCAG